>QHXG01000554.1 GCA_003222845.1 Acidobacteriota bacterium
CACGAATGTCTTGTAGCGGCTTGCCGAGAATATCTTCGACTTCTCTCTCCGTCACGCTGTGTTCATAGATATGCGGCAGTCCCGTCGCCGCATCGATGTAATAGCGGATCGGCACTCCGCCATTTTAGCCTGCATCACTGTTTCTGTACATTAGGAGTACCAACTAAGAATCACAGACTAAAGTCTATGCAACTAATACCTGTGCGACGGCGAGCCAATATGAATATGCGGCCCGGTCGCCACGCCGGGAATTGCCGCGCGGAACGCCGAAAACGGAATGCCGTTGCGTCGCATGAAATCCATTAGCGCCTGACCCTCTGGCCCATCTGGGTTCAACGAGACATCCATCGCGTTACGATGATCGAGATGCCACTGATTATGAATTGCTCCCTGTCCAAACACGGCAATCGGCAAAGGCCGTTTGAATGTCTGCTGAAAG
>QHXG01000555.1 GCA_003222845.1 Acidobacteriota bacterium
GGCGAATACCGGATCAGGCGAGTCAAACTGAAGAACAGAGAGATCAGCGAAGCGCGGAACCACCGCGGTGGTTTCCGTGTCATGATTGTTAGCCAGATTTGGATCAAATACATCAGCCGGATTGGCAGTCACGGTAGCAATGTTATTGATGCCTACGATAAATACGGGCTGCACGCCTATGGTGAAGGTAGCCGTTGCGCCGCTTGGCAGGTCACCAATATCGCAGGTGACACTATTGCTTGAGATTTCAAGCCTGCAGCCCCGACTAGATCTGCCGGGAGAGTAAATTACAGAAGGCCCTAAGGCGTCCGTGAGTCTCACGCCGCGAGCAAGATCGGGACCGTTATTGGTGACTGTGATCGTGTAGCTTAGCGGAGTGGCCACGGTCACCGGATCGCTTGAGTCGGTAACAGTAACCGACAGATCGGCGGTGGCCGAGCTTACTGTCGTCGACTCAGTCGCGGTGTTGTTTGCGCTGTCGGGATCAGGTTCGTTGCCGGTGACATTCGTAGCATTCGTTAGCGTGCCTGGCGCTGATGGCCTGACGACGATCGTGACCGTGACGTCGTGTCCTCTGGGCATAAAGCCGATGTTACAGTTAACCACGCCGCTCAATTGAGTGCAGCTTCCCTGCGCGGAACTGGCTGAGACAAAAGTCGCGTTCGCAGGTAACCGGTCGGTAAGTACCACACCCGTGGCCGGCGGCCCTACGACAGCGCGACTGTTGACTACGCGAATCATGTACGTCAGGTCGACCCCTACACCGACCGGATCCGGCAGGTCATTCATGAGAACGAGCAGATCTGGAGCCGAAACAACATCAGTGCTCTGCGTTGCCCGATTGTTAGCTGGATCTGGATCCAGTTCGGCGGCAGTTACGTCAGCCCTGTTATTAATCGTTCCCAGCCTCGTAGGTCTGACTACGATCAAGACGGACATGTGTGTACCGACCGGAAAATTGCCGATATTGCAGGTCACGACGCCGCGCGTCTCTGAACAGGTTCCAAGTCCGGTCGTCGCAGAAATGAAAGTCACGTTGGGGGGTAGATTATCGCTGAGCGTTACTCCGGTAGCCCGAACCGGACCGCTGTTGGTAACTCCAATCGTATAAGTCAGCTCCGTACCCTGGCTCACCGGATCGGGCGAGTCCGTCATGCTGATAGAAAGATCAGCCGTGGCAGCGTCGACGGTGGTTACTTCAGCCGCTGTGTTGTTGGCAGTGCTTGGATCGCTTTCGTTTCCGGTCACGCTTACGGTATTGGTGATCGTTCCGGGCGTGGTCGGCCTAACTATTATTGTGAAGACCCTGCCTGGACCATTCGGTAAATTGCCGATGGCGCAAGTCACAATCGCACCTGAACGCGCGCACCCGGTAGACGCGGATAGAAATGTAACGCCGGATGGCAAACGATCAGTGAGCACAACTCCGGTTGCATCAAACGGTCCGTTGTCATTGACGATAATTGTGTACGCTAAATCGTTTCCGACAAAAGCCGGATCCGGTGAATCGGACTCGAGCACTGACAAATCGGTGACCGCGACGGAGAAGACATCAGTGTCTGTCGCGGCCACATTATTAGAGGAAATCGGATCGGTTTCGTTGCCGCTCACAACTGCCGTATTTGTAATCCTGCCGGCGGCAGTAGGGGTGACGACAATGGTGACTGTAGCCGTTGTGTCGTTCGCCATCCCGCCGATATTGCAAGTAACGATTGTCGCTACCCGCGCGCAACTCCCTCGCGTGGATGTCGCCGAAACGAATGTCACACTGCTCGGTAGCCTGTCTGAAAGCGTGACTCCCGAAGCAGCGTCAGGACCACTATTCCGCACCACGACCGCATAAGTAAGATTAGCTCCCACAACAATCGGATCGGGTGAGTCAGTTTGTGTGACGCGCAGATCGGTAATCAACGGCGGTGGATTTACGATCGAGTTTTCCGTAGCGATATTGTTTCCCGGAGTCGGGTCGGCTTCGTTGCCTCGCACGGTTGCTGAATTCGAGATCACTCCCGCGGTGGTGGCCGCGGTGATGATCGTTACCGCGGAATTCTCTGCACTGGCGAATGTTCCTAGAGCGCACGTGACTGTGCCGCTTGTCTGATTGCAGATCCCTTTGTTGAATGCCACGGAGACGAAGTTCAAGCCTGCGGGAAGCCGATCGGTAAGCGTGACTCCGGTCGCCGTGTCAGGTCCATTGTTAACCACATTGATCGTGTAGGTGATGTTACCTCCGACAGTTAAAGGATTAGGTGCTCCCGATATCGTGACCGATAGATCCGCAGAGGGAGTCGGCGTTGGCGTCGGCGTTGGCGTTGGCGTCGGTGTTGGCGTTGGCGTCGGTGTTGGCGTCGGCGTTGGCGTCGGCGTTGGGGTTGGTGTTGGCGTCGGTGTTGGAGTTGGCGTCGGCGTCGGTGCTGACGTCACTGTTACCGTAAATGAGCAGCTTGGCCCGGCTCCGGTCGTACAGCTAACCGGGGTTGCTCCGAGCGGAAAGAACGAACCGGATGGTCGGGTGCAACTCACCACTCCGCATTCGGTGTTGGCAACGGGCGCAGGATAGTTGACGATGGCGCCGTTTTGTCCCGGATCGTTGCCGACTGTGATATCTGACGGGCAAGTGATTGAACATAACGGTCCGGCGATGCTCGATATATAACGCGTAATGACGAAATCTTTCTGTCGTGGTCCTTCGAGGCCCGGGGCTTGAAATCGCGTGGCCGAACCGGCAACGACGATCTTGCTATCTGCTTG
>QHXG01000542.1:0-500 GCA_003222845.1 Acidobacteriota bacterium
GGCGTCGTAGCCCCGCGTGTTGGTCAGTTGCTTCAGATCCGAGCCGTCAGGTTTAGCCGTGAAAATATCGAACGAGTCATAGACGGCCCAGACGTAGCCTTGCGAAAAATCAGGCCGCGGCGGACATTGTTTTCCGCCCAGATGAGTCGAGGAATAAAGAATTCGTTTGTCGCCGGGAAAAAAGTACGAGCACGTCGTGCGGCCTTCGCCGGTCGAAACCAACTTCACGTCCGATCCGTCGATGTTCATCGTGTAAATCTGATCGCACTCGTGACCATCGCGCGTCGATTGAAAGATCAGCTTCTTGCCATCGGCGGAAAAGTACGCCTCGGCGTTCTCACCGCCAAAGGTGAGTTGCTTCATGTTGCGCAGATGTTTTTCCCGAGGAAGAGCAAGATCTCCGGTTTGCGTCGAGGCACTCTCACGATGGAGAACGATAAGCGAAAACAGGACCAAAGTGAGCACGAGTAGAGATTTCATGTTCAATTATTCAGTGCAGA
>QHXG01000542.1:542-4356 GCA_003222845.1 Acidobacteriota bacterium
CTCGTTTAGCACTCTTAGGCAAAGCGGTGATTAGCGCCCGAAGAACCGCATTGACGGACTCGGAAACGGTAAAAACTTTCGACACTTCAGGATCCAGGAGCACTACCAGCCGGTCCTTGGCGATCCGGCCCGCAAACCGATTAGGCTTAGCCTTGGTATAATCGAACTCGTATTCCGGCTCAATGTCTGCGGGCGGTTTCCCGCGGGATTTAGAAGTCGACGTTTTCTTCATAAGCTTTCTGTTCCTTCGGCGTACGCAAACGTGCGTTGATAATCCGAATTCTCTCATTTGGCCGTTCGGTAAAACAAACTACGACTAGTCGATTGCTTATTGAACGCCCGATGATTACTTCCCGCCGTTCATCTGTGGAGTGTAATTCATCATCAAAAATTCGTGCCAGTGAATCATCGAAAACCGTAGTCGCTTCGTCAAAACTGACGCCATGCTTGATCCAATTCGACCTGGCTTTCTCTTCGTCCCATTCAAACCGATAGGCCATCGGCTTCAATTACTCCAGATTTTCTTCAGGCTCAAGAGTAGTCGCTCTTGACTGACTAAGCCGCGAGTTTTCAGAATCGGTAGTCGCAAATCAACAAATCACGAACTTGCTTACCCATTTTTCTTCTCAAACTCTTTCATAAACTCAACCAACGCTTCACATCCTTCGCGTGGAAAGGCGTTGTAGATCGACGCCCGGATGCCGCCGACCGAGCGATGGCCTTTCAATCCATCCATGCCGGCGGCGGTCGCTTCGCTGGCGAACTTCTTTTCCAAATCTTCGGAAGGCAAATGGAAGGTCACGTTCATGATTGAACGCGAATCAGGATCGGCGTGGCCACGATAAAAATCCGTCGCGTCAATGGCGTCGTAAATCAGCTTAGCCTTCGCTTCATTCTCCTGCTGCATCGCTTCGAGGCCGCCTTTCTCTTTCAGCCACTTGCACACGAGATTGATGATGTAAATGCCCCAGGTGTTGGGCGTGTTGTAGAGTGATTTGTGCTCGACGTGCGTGCGATAGTCGAGCATCGTCGGCTTACCCTTGGGAATGTGGGGCAGGAGATCTTCGCGAATAATCACCAGCGTGACGCCGCTCGGGCCCATGTTCTTCTGCGCGCCGGCGTAAATCAATCCGTACTTTTCGATTGGAATCGGGCGCGAAAGAATGTCCGATGATGAATCGGAGAACAGCGGCACGTCACCTGTGTCGGGTTCACTCTTCCATTGCACGCCTTCGATGGTTTCGTTGGAAGTGATGTGCACGTACCTGGCATCGTCGCCAAGCTGCAATTCCTCCTGCGTGGGCACGCGCGTGAAGCCGCCGTCTGACATATCCGCCCCCAGATTCACTTCGCCGCACTTCTGAGCTTCTTTGATCGCCTTCTTGCCCCAGCTTCCGGTGAGGATGTAATCGGCGTTCTCATCCAACGAAAGGAAATTCATGGGCACCATAGTGAATTGCAAACTCGCGCCGCCCTGCAGAAAGAGCACTGCGTAGTTTTTCGGAATTGAAAGCAAATCGCGTAAGCCCGTTTCCGCACCCTGGATGATCTCGTCGAAGGTCTTCGAGCGATGGCTAATCTCAATCACTGACATTCCGACCCCGGGAAGCGCCAGTAGATGCGCTCGGGCTTCTTCTAAAACCGGTATCGGCAAAACCGCCGGGCCCGCGCTGAAATTAAAGATTCGTTCAGTCATAAGTTTGGTTTTTGGAGTGCGCCGGCAGAGCGTAGCGGCGACGGCGCTTTGGATCGGATTTGCTGCTGCAGTTTTGAGCGCCGAACCAACAATCCAAAGCGCCGTCGCCGCTACGCTCTGCCGGCGCACTCCAAATGGCTATCCTTTCTCAGTATGCGATCGTAACACTGCCCCTGCCGCGCGGAGAATCAGCGAGCGCGGCACCAGCCGCTCACTCTCTACCATGAAGAAGTTCGTCCAGCCTGAAATAACGCTACTCTTGCCGCGTCTCAGCGCTCGCAGAGCCGTTTCTACTACTTCTTCCGCGGTTTGCGAAATGCGCGCCGGCGGCCTCTGCATTCGCGAAGCCTCAAAGAAATTTGTCTCAGTCACGCCCGGGCAAAGCGCCATCACTCTGATTCCGTAGGGCCGGTTCTCCTCCCACAACGCTTCGGAGAAAGAAAGCACGAAAGCTTTCGTCGCCGCGTAGGTAGCCATGAAAGGCACCGCCTGAAAGCCCGCGGTCGAAGCGACGTTGATAATCCGGCCGCTCCGTCTCTCTCTCATCGGCTGCAGAAATCGATGCGTCAACTCTACCAGCGAGCGAATGTTCAAGTCGATCATCTTCAACTCGCGTTCGAGATCGAGTCTCGCAAAATCACCCATCGAGCCAAAGCCCGCATTGTTGATTAAGAAATTGATTTGCAGCTCGCGCTGCAGCGTTTCTTCAAACAATCGCGCTGGCGCGTCAGGCTCTGATAGATCCATCGCCACGTACTGCGCGCGAATGCTCTTGATGCGCCCCAATTCGCTGCAAAGCATCACCAGCTTCTCTTCCGTCCGCGCCACCAGCAGCAGATTGTGTCCGCGCGCCGCCAGCTTGCGCGCAAATGCCTCGCCGATTCCCGAAGACGCGCCGGTGATGAGGGTGGTGTTCATTATTAAAGTCTAGCCCCGGCAGGGGCGACCGAAAATAGCCCAGCGATTTATCGCTGGGAAAACGATCAAAAACAACCACAAGTCCCGCCAGGGACGACAGAATCAATCAAGCATCCAAGCCTCGTATTCAATGCCATGCTTGTCGAGAAACGCAATCAGTTCGTCCTTGAATGAACGCGAACGATGATGCTGTTTCTGATTCTTGATGTAGGCAAGCGTTTCCTCAACGGCCGATATGCCAATGCTGAATGCACCGTAACCTTCCTGCCACTCCAACAAACGCTTCTCGGGAAACGTTTCGTGAATCCACTTTGATGAATTCCCTTTGATAAGCTGTATCGCCTTAGCAATCGAAAGCGTCGAGGGCACCGAGAGTAACATATGCACGTGATCTTCAACGCCGCCTATTGCCAATGCTTTCATCTTGTTGTCACGCGCGATGCCACCGAGATATGGATAAAGGCGCTCTTGTAACTCGGGCGTTATAAGTCTGCGACGTTCCTTTGTACTCCCAAACGCAATGCATCAGACAGCTAACGAAAGAATGCATGAGAGTATCTCCTTTCGTCCCTGAAGGGACTTGCTAACTTATTTCGTCATCTTACCCAGCGATAAATCGCTGGGCTATTTTCGTTCGTCCCTGCGGGACTGATCGTTTATAGATCATCTTCGGTGAGCGTTCGCTCGTACCGAATTAAGGTTTGACGATCGTTTTGGCCTGGCGCGGCGCCACCTGCCTTTTTCCATAAATCTTTAGGACTTAAATCACGCCTGATCACCACGCTTCGCTGATGCTGGTAGTCTCCCTCAAATGGAGAGTGGTCTTCAAATTCGTAATCTCCTCCCACTTGCACGACTAAGACACGCGGCTTGCTTGCGCTCAAGATAACGAAGTCAGCCTTCTGCATACTTGCGTAGAAGTCCTACAAGCTCGATCCACCTAGATGGGGATTCCGCTGCTCGGGATACCTTCTTCGGATAGCAGCAGTAATGTCGTCTGCTGAGCCGTAACCGATGTCGCGAATATTTCCAATCGCTCCCCATCCGATCGCAATACGGCTGTTTTGCTTGCTCCAAAAAAGTGCATGATCCTTATCGGCATGATGTGTAATCAATCGCCAAACTCTCATGTTGTTTCTCCAAAGACTTCTCTACGAAACCGGCTAACCAATCTCCAAAACATTCAGCTCAATCACATCT
>QHXG01000543.1 GCA_003222845.1 Acidobacteriota bacterium
CCAGAGGTTTGTGACGCCCTGTGCAGTTCCTTCAAAGTAGAGCGACCGGCCCGAAGGTGCCCACATGAAATCGGTGAAAGTAACGGCGGTGTCTTTAAGCTGCTGCTCTACTTGCTTGGTGGGCACTGACCTGACGGGTGTGCCGCCCGCCACTGGGATTGTCCAGAAGCTAGCCCCCAGTTGGCGGTGAGTCCCCCAGAGCGAGACGCGCTGGCCGTCAGGATGCCAGGCCACCTGCGGAGTAGTAATGAATCCGGCGAGAAACTCAGAAAGCACCTCGCGCGGTGCTCTTCCGTCTAAGCCGACCACGTACGCTTTGGGTGTCTCCCAGACCCACAACAGCGAAGTCGAGAAGAGAATCTGCGACCCGTCCGGTGACCAGCGCGGGCGATAGCCGAAGGATGAAACTTTGCGTTCATTCCCACCCAGCGCTGGCACGACGAACAAGCCGCCGCCTTCGCGCTCGGAGCGAAAGACGATGCGATTGCCGTCCGGCGACCAGTCCGTCCGGCGACCAGTCGGGTTGCCAATCGTGGGCCGGAGATTTAGTCACCTGTACCGGTTCGCCTTCGCCCACTGGCTGCACCCAGATGTCGAAATTTCCGCCGCGGTCAGAACTGTAGGCGATGAAACGACCATCGGGCGACCACGTTGGATCGCTTTGCAAGCCCGCATCGAAAGTCAGACGTGAAAGCCTTCGCTGGATGTGTGGTTGACCGACTGGCAAGTTTTGCCGAATTGAGACAATGTAATAGACGAGGCCCGCAACCCCAATTAGTAACGCCGCTAGCACGATTGCTACTCCCCGCTTACGGCGCTTCAGCTCGCCCACTAAGTATTCCGCGCTTGATGTAGAGCGCGCTGTTGCGACCGCAGACTGCCCACTGCTCATCGTCGCTCTGACACTCGCTGGCGGCGCAGAGCGTTCCATCTCGGCACTCAGCTCCAACTCTTTTCTCAAGTTCCTCAGATCGATTAACAGGTCTTTGATTGTCTGATAGCGCTCCTCTCTATCTTTACGCAGTGCTTTCCTGACAATCCGCTCCAACTCACCCGGAACTTCCGGCCAGGAGTGCGCCAGCGGCAGAGGCTCTTTCTGTAGGATCAATGACAGAACATCGCTGGCTGTTTCCCCCTCGAACGGCTGGCGGCCGGCCGCCATCTCATAAATCATTACACCCAGGCTCCAGATGTCTGTCCTGGCATCGACCGCCAATCCCCGCGCCTGCTCCGGTGACATGTAACTGAAAGTCCCCATGACCACGCCGGGGGCAGTCTCTACCTGAGGCAGAGTAGGCGCCGCAGTGTCGATTGTTTTTGGCTCGGTGAGCTTGGCCAGTCCAAAGTCCAGTACTTTGACGTTTCCATCGGTGCGCAGCATGATGTTTTCAGGCTTGATGTCCCGATGAATTATTCCCGCTTGATGCGCTGCTGCCAGGGCGCTCGCCACCTGAACTGCCACATCCAGCGTCTGGCCCACAGTGATTCGGGCGCCTGAAAGGTGCTGCCGTAGTGTCTCTCCCTCCACGTACTCAGTGGCCATGAAGTGCAACGAACCGTCGTGCCCAATCTCGTGAATGGTAAGGATGTTCGGATGATTGAGGGCTGAAGCGGCCCGCGCCTCTTGCTGGAAGCGGCGCAATCGCTCTTCAATCCTGGTAAAGTCGCTGCGTAGCAGTTTGAGCGCCACCTTGCGACCCAGGCTCGTATCCTGGGCCAGGAATACTTCACCCATACCACCGCGCCCGAGGAGGCTCAGTACTTCATAATGGCCGATGTGTTTGCCGAGGATTGGACCTGGTTGCTCATCGGCAAGCATCTCGGTAGCCGCTTCAGCGGCCATGGCTTCGATGGAATCTCCAGCTTGATCGTGAGAAGAGATGAGCGATTCAACTTCGCTGCGCAGCGCCGGATCGTCAGCGCAGGCTTGATTCAGAAATGCCGAGCGCTCCGCCGGATTTCGCTCAAGTGCGGATTGGAAAATTTGTTTTACTTGCTGCCACCGCTCTGGTGTCATAATTCACAGTGGCGAGTGACAAGTGACGGGCGACACGTGTCAAAGTCAAAGCTCTGTCTTGCTTGCCGGTTAACTATGTCACTGATTCCTGATCTGCCGATGGAGCCAGGCCTTGGCCATGCTCCATTCCCGTTTGACTGTTCGGGGTGATATTCCCATTGCCTCAGCCGTCTCTTCGACTGTCAGTCCTCCGAAGACCCGAAGCTCCACTACGCGGCTCTGCTGTGGGTCTATGGCCGCTAAGTTGTTGAGCGCCTCGTTTAGCGCTAACAAATCGGCGTCCTTTTCCTCAGACGATATCCTCGCCTCGTCAAGTGATAACCTGCAATAATCCCCGCCCCGCTTCGAGGCCCTGCGCCTTCTCGCGTAATCTACCAGGACGTGACGCATCACCTGTGCAGCCGCGGCAAAGAACTGCACGCGGTTTTGCCAGTTCGCGTCCCTTTGATCTACCAGCTTCAGATATGCCTCGTGAACCAGCGCCGTTGTCTGAAGCGTATGACCGGGCCGCTCATGACGTAGATAGCGACTGGCCAGTCGGTGCAATTCATCATACACCAGCGGCATTAGCTTATTGAGGGCTTCTTGATCGCCCTTGCTCCAGTCAATAAGCAGGTCGGTCACGTCCTTGCGCGAAGGCGTTGCCATAAGAACAGGAAATCTTCCGGAGATTCGATCCTTTCCTTCGGACTAATTTACTCCCCGTTAGATCTCCAATCAAATGAAAGTTATTAGCCACTGCGTCAAGCATCAGGATGGAGGCGAACCAGCATTGGGGCGCATCAACTGCTGGTCATTAGGAGGCCCGACAACTCAGCCTGGCGTTCGGGACCCTGGATTTACTCTGGCCCCTTTTACCAGCGAATTTCGCTTTACTCTAGTAGGTGAGGGCAATAAGCGGAGGGAGAAATGGAAAACATTAGCGAAAGTTTCCAAACGATTAATCGTCGCATGAAGTTATGAGGACGCCAACCTTACCTTTCACGGAACGAATGTTGAGGTCGCTAACAGCGATCATAACGGCAGCCAACAACTCGATGAGCCAAAGGAGGGCGAAACACACTGCCGAGCATTAATAACCAAGGGGCAAGCGTCCGCCTTGTTCAATTCGAAGTTCACCTTGAATCTTCCCCTTGAAAGGAGGGAGAAATGAAAACGTTACCAAGAGTTTTCCAACGATTGATCGTCGCAGTATCGGTTTTGGCAATGGTGGCGATCTGGACGGTGAGTGCGAATGCTGACGGCCCTGGCCGTTTCACTACGATTGACTACCCGGGCGCCGTCTTCACACAGGCGTTAAGTATTAATCCCAGGGGTGACATCGTGGGTAGCTACGTCGACAGTGGCAATGTCGAACACGGCTTCCTGCTGCGCAATGGTGCTTTCACTTCCTTTGACTATCCTACTGCGGTTTGGACCGAGGGCTGGGGCATTTCGCCGTCTGGCGACATCGTCGGGCAGTATGGATTGCCCGACAAAACCACCCACGGCTTCCGGCTGCGGAAGGGCACGTTTACCGCGATTGATGTTCCCAATCAACCTAACACCATGCCGGCCAAGATCAACGCTGACGGCACGATCGTCGGTTGTTATCACGTGAACAACTCTAACGGCGGTACGAACGTTAACACCATGTATGGCTTCGCGATGGCCCCCGGTGGCGTAATCACATCACATCCCATGGTCCGCACCATGAATAACGGCGTGAACCCTCAAGGCG
>QHXG01000544.1 GCA_003222845.1 Acidobacteriota bacterium
CTACTGAGCGTCTTTGCGTTCCTCAGTTATCCGTTGGTGTTCGTCAACTGGGCCGTGACGCGCGACTTTCCGTGGGCAAACCTACTGCTGTTCGCAGTTGCCGCGGTACTGCTGTTCATTGGAGTGCGGCGAGCATTTGCACCTGACCGTGGCCGCATTTCGAAGATCGTGAGTTCAGCCCTTGCCACGCTGAGTCTATTGGTGCTCTGATCCCAACCTGGATGCGATTCGCCGCTATGATTTGGTCCATGCGGGGCAGGGAATCAACGGCCATGACATCGCCCGGCCGGCGGAGTTTCTTCTGGATTCATCGGGCACGGTGCGCTGGCGAATGCTGACTGAAAATTATTGGGTACGCGCCACACCGCAGCAAATTCTTGACGCAGCAAAGGCGCTTCGCTGAATAGGCTAAGACTTATCATTTCACGGTTCCTAAAAACTCTCGGCTGCCTTTTACTTTTTGCGTCTGCGGTTTCGTGGACTGCTCATTCCGAGATTTCATCGTCATGCGCTTACTCATCTCTCTGGGGCATCTCTGGAGAGAAATGGAGAGCGGAAGGTCGCTTACCGGATTTTTCTTACGCGGGTTATCATGCCGGCGAAGCAAGCATTCCGAACCCACCGGCTAAATGGGATTTCAAGCGCGATTTCCACGCCAAAGGTGATGGACGCACAGATGATTCCACCGCGTTGCTGAACGCACTTCAATCGATCGATCGTGGTGTCCTTTTCATTCCTGAAGGTACTTACATATTTGCGAAGCGCATCGACATATTAAAAGGCAACTTCGTATTGCGCGGAGCTGGGCCCGGCAAAACCATCTTGCTCTTTCCCAACTCCCTGACGGATCTTTTTGGCAACAAGCCGAACGGGGCGCAGCAGTCACAATGGTCCTTTGGCCCGGGACTAATCAACGTCACGGGCAAGGATCCAATCAATGCGGCGACGCGTTTGGCCAGCATAACTGCACCGGCCAAGCGCGGCGATAAGACTTTGCAGATCTCAAATCAGATTTCAGCTTCAAAAGGCGAGTGGATCCGTTTGTCTGAGCGTGATCCCCAAAAAGGCGATGCGGCCAGTGGTTCTCTTATTCATTACCTCTATGGTGACCTGATGCCACCCGGAACTGATTTGATTGGCACTGCACATATCGTTCGATTTCTCTCTCGAGTCAAATTGGTTTCCGGAAACAAAATCGAACTCGAAAGACCGTTGCCCTACGACGTGCGTCATGAATGGAGTCCCGAAGTGCACAGATTTGCTCCGACGGTACAAGAGGTCGGCATCGAACATCTTTCGATTCACTTTCCCTGGACAGCTTATCCAGGTCACTTTAAAGAGAAAGGATACAATGGCATCTTTTTCCAGGACGTGGCTCAGTGTTGGGTCAACGATGTTGAGGTTCAGAACGCCGACTTTGGCATCGATCTAAATTCCACCAACTTCTGCACGGTCAGCAACGTGACGCTGACGACGAGCGCGAGCCGGGCCGTAAGCAGCGAGGCGCGCGGCACTAACGGCCATCACGGAATCGACTCCGGTCATGGCACCGAAAACCTCGTAACGAATTTCGATATCCAAACACGATTTGTCCACGACATCAGCGTCGAGTGGTACGCACTGCACACTGTCTTTGCCAACGGTCGCGGCATCGACCTCAACATGGATCATCATCGCGAGGCGAACTACTCAAGCCTCTTCAGCAATCTCGATTGCGGCGCCGGCACGCGTCCCTTCAACAGCGGCGGGTCAGGCAATCGCGGCGCGCACTCGGGAGCTTATTCGACTTACTGGAACATTCAAGCCCGCGCGGCGATGCTACTGCCTCCCGCAGATTTCGGTCCGCTGTTGAACTTCATAGGAGTGCAATTACTGGAGACGAACCACGACCCAGCGTCACCATACCAATGGCTGATCGAGCCGCGTGGCCCTGGCGGCATCTGTCCAGTAGAGTTGCAAGAGGCAATGAGAGCGCGAAGGTTGTGGATAAGATCGTAACCCGGATAACACATCGAACCCGGAACAGTTAGGTCTTAGTCCGCGCAGCGGACGAGCGCCAATAGCCCAGCGACTCTTCGCTGGGACGAAGAGATTAATTTGTTTGCAAAGTCCGTGAAACGGACGAAAGAACCCTCAATCTGGGTTGCGCCAAACATTCTTTCTATCGCCCGCTGAAGCGGGCTGCTTATTGATATGTTCCGCGCGCACCCAGCACTGAAGAGAGTGTGTCAAAACTCGTGTCAGAACCCGGAGCGGTAGCGATGGGATCCTAACAATTCCGCGAAACTTGATGATCCGGTCGCTACCGCTCGCGGTTCCGACACGAACTCTAAAGTGATGGGCTATTTTCAAATCGTCCGCTAGGCGAACTTCATCCCAATTTCTTCATCGATAGTGTGCGGACTACGCTTCCTGCTCTTCAATTGCCGTTGGTGCTTCCGGCGCGAGAGGAATCTCATCGGCTAGTACAACCTCGGGCGTTACCGGAGCCTCCGGCCTCGCGTAACGATCCAGGCCGAAGCCTAAAAAGATCGTCGCCGCGATGATTGCGCTGGAAAAGAAATATGGTGAAGAGACGCCGATGGTATCAAACGCCCAGCCATAGAACAGCGGCGCGATGATGCGAGCAACCCCGCCGTAGGTCTGCTGCATTCCCATATAGAGCCCGCGTTCTCTCGGGCTAATGACTCGCGAAAGCAGCGCCGTCACGCAGGGAAAAGTGAAGGCCGTTCCCAGTGGAATTAATGCCACCGCAAGCGCCAGCATCCACAAGTTTTGCGACAGAGGCATCCCGACCACGCCGCTCGCCAGCAGCACGAGTCCCAAGCGCGAAAGCTTCGCCTCTCCCAGCCAATCGACCATGCGTCCCAGCAGGAGCACCCGCGCGAAGACTGAGATCGCGCCGGTGTACATGAAGAAATATCCGATCGTCTGTTCGGTTACCTGGAAACGCGCGTTCAAAAAAAGCGCCAGCACGGAGAAGCTTCCCTGAAACGCGCCGATGGCGATCGCGTAGATCCAGATTAATCGCGACGAAGGCTCGCTCGAATGCGAGATGATTTGCCACGCGGCTTGCCGCGATTTTCGTGGCGCTTCCCCACTTGAGGCATGCACCGTTGCATCACGCGATTCGTTCAAGTAGCGCCACGCGAACAGCATGTTGAGCAGACATAAGCCCGCCGCCATGATGCCCGGCGCCGCGTGGCCCATCTGAAGCGATGCATGGCCGGGAATGATGTCGCGCTTACCGATCGCAATTGCCAACGATCCGAGTACCGGTCCCAGCGCCACGCCGAGATTCGTGGTCGCCGACAGCCATCCGAGTGCGCGCGCCCGATCCTTCGGATCGGTCGAGTCGGCCACGTACGCCTGAATCACGCCGACAGTTCCGCCGCCCGCGCCTTGCACGATGCGAGAGAGAAATAACAACCAGAG
>QHXG01000562.1:0-999 GCA_003222845.1 Acidobacteriota bacterium
ACGCTCACCACAGAGGCACAGAGATCGCACAGAGAACCACAGAGAGGAATTCTCCGACAGACTCCTTCGCGGGCTTAGGCAAAAAGCAAAAAGACTTAACTAACTTGCCCCGTCGGTGTAAACTCTTCGGCGCTCATATCCCCGACGAACTCTAATCAAATCAGGAGGTGTGTCTTGATAAGGAAACTCTTTCCCGTTTCGGCTTACTCAATTCCGGGTTCCAATTGTTCACCAACCGGATCGCTACGGCTCGCGGTACTGACTCTTGCTTTGATCGTTGTGCTGCTTTCCGCCATTACTTCAGCCGCGCAGGACCAGCCGACGATTGCGAAAGACTCGGTGCAGGTTACGGCTTTCACGCTCAGTTCTTACAAAGGGGATTACAAGACCTTTAGTTGGGTGCCGCGGATGCAGTTTCGCGTCAATGGACCAATTGCCAGCGGCAGCCAGCTTTATGCGGAGTTTACTGTGCCTGGCATTGGGCCTTGGGTGAAGTTCGATTGCAAAACCCAGGAGACGCAGAAAGGTTACTGGTGGCAGCCTGAATGCGGCGGCTGAATGCGGCGGCCGCGATGGCATTGCGGAAGACAAAGGTCTCACTTACACCGGGCCCGTCAGTTTTGCGATCAAGATGCGGAATGAATTGATGGGCGGCGAGGTGACGCTCTTCACGGGCAAGGCAAAAGTTGCGAAGGTGCACTCCAACGAGACCGGCCCGGACTATGTGAACCACTTTGTTTATTACGTGGACCAGGACTGGAACCTGCCGATCGGTTATGTCTTCTACGATCGCGATGACGTTGCCGGTTGGAACAAGCCTTTGTTGAGCTTTGCGTTCTGGACTCGCGGCGAAATAAATGGTTCGTTCGAGCCACATCTTTTCCACGGCGGCAAGGAAGTCGGCAAGATGTTCTATGACGGTGAGCAGGTCGGCAAGCCAAGCTGCGGCACGAGTGAAGTGGAGGACAACCCGACGCACATCACAGAGCCGCACGGCCA
>QHXG01000562.1:1117-4300 GCA_003222845.1 Acidobacteriota bacterium
AAAGGACACTTGGTGCGCTCGATCAAATTTGCCGTCGATGCTGATGGCAAGATCACTGATAACGGCATCGCCACCAGTAACAAGTTCGGGAACAACCGCATCATCGTGCCGGTGCAGGTGCTGGGAGATTCAGACGGACAGTGGGACAAGAATGCGTGGAAGACTGATGCGTTTTATGGGAATCCGCTGACGGGGTTTTCGGCGGCGCCGTAAGAGATATTTGGAGTGCGCCGGCAGAGCGAAGCGGCGACGGCGCTTTCGATCAATCCAAAGCGGTGTCGCGCTACGCTTGCCACCGCACTCCAAAGACCGCTCGCTACCGCTCGCGGTTCTGTACCACCGCGCGATCGGTAATCTCCAGACCCTTGTCGATGATCGCGAAGGCCTCACGCATTTCTGCTTCGGTGATACACAGCGGAGGATTGGTGAAGAAGGTATTCCAACGCACGAACGTGTAGAGACCTTCCTGACGGAAGTATTTTCCGAGCGCCTGCATCTCAGGCGAGGTGCCATTGAAAGGCGCCAGCGGCTCGAGCGTCTCATGGTTTCGCACCAGCTCGACGATGCCAAAGAGACCCAGGTTGCGCGTCGCCCCCACGGAAGGATGACGAGTCTTCAGATCTTCGAGCAGGCCGCGCATCACTGCCCCCAAGTCACGCGCTCTCTCGATCAGATTATCTTCTTCATACACTGCGATGGTGGCTAAGGCTGCCGCGCAGGCGAGTGGGTGACTGTTGTAAGTGAGTCCGCCGTAGAAAACGTTCTTCGCAAAATGATCCGCGATTTGCCGCCGCATGCCCACCGCGCCGAGTTGGACGTACGCGCTCGTCAGTCCTTTTGCCATCGAGATCAGATCGGGCTCGACTTTCCAGTGATCCACCGAGAACCACTCGCCCGTGCGTCCGAAGCCGGCCATAACTTCGTCGGCAATCAGAAGAATGCCGTACTTGTCGCATAGAGCGCGGAGGCCTTGCATGTAGCCGTCAGGCGGGATCAAAATGCCGTTTGTTCCGGTCACAGGTTCGACGATAATCGCTGCGATGGTGTTCGGCCCTTCGAAATGAATAATCTCTTCGGTGCGGGCGAGAACTTCGTCGGCCGTTTCCGTTTCTTTATTAACGCCGTGGTAAAACTCGGGAATCCGAAAGACTCCGGGGATGCCCGGCTCCGCAGCCCAGCGCCGCGGGTCGCCGGTCAGCGTGAGCGCGCCCGCAGTGCCGCCGTGATAAGAGCGATAACGCGCGCCGATTTTGTGACGCCCGGTGAACAGACGCGCAATCCGAATCGCATTCTCGTTCGCTTCGGCGCCGCCGTTGGTGAAGAAGAAAGCGTCGATGTCGCCAGGCGTGATCTCGGCGAGCTTTGCACTGAGACGCGCGCGCACCTCGGTGGCCATAAAAGGATTGGCGTAAGGGAGTATCTCCGCCTGTTCCTTGATGGCGCGAATGACGCGCTCGTCGCCGTGGCCGATGTTGACGCACATCAACTGGCTGTTGAAGTCGATGAAGCGTTTGTCTTCCGGTGTCCAGAAGTAGATGCCCTTGGCGCGCGCGACGGGAATCGGATCCACCGCAGCCTGGGCGGACCATTCGAAGAGAGTGTGCCGGCGGCAGAGTTCGACGATCTCTTCGCCGGTCATGGTTTCAGTTGCGACTGTCATAGCATCGTAATGCTATTAGAAAGTGAGGAGGTTTGACAACGATTGCGAGGCTCGCGGCAACTCAGGCCGGCTGCAGCGTCCAACTAGTGTACTGATTCTGAATCGGTGAAGACTTGCGCGACGTCGGGTCGAGGATTACGACATCGCTGCCTGACCTACTTGGCGCGCACTCCGTCGCTGAAGGCATACTCGTCCCAGCATTTCCTCGCGGGGACCCAATCCGCGCACCTGTTCTGTTACTTATTTTGTCTAACTCGATCTAGCCAATATCCGGGCCGCTTGTGCAGGTTTGCGACCGCAACGATCAGAATTTCGGATTCTAATATTTGGTATATGATGCCGTAGGGAAAGCGGTGTGTCCGACACCGTCGAGTATTTTCAGAATAAGGATGCCACGCTCTGGGAAATCGCTTGATTCTTTCAAAGGCAGCAAGCGCTTCGACCAGAAACCGATCACCAAGACCAAGTGATTCTCCGTTGTAATACTCGATCGCCTCGTCAAGCTCTTTCTGGGCAACGTCGAGAAGACGAATCTCCATTCTTTAGCTACGGTACTTTGCGAGGACTTCCTCGAGCGAAAGTGATTTTAGTGTCCCCTCTTTGTAGGCCTTGATCCGATCTTCTACTTCTTTTCGCCACAAAGCGTCGATCGCTTCGTCAGGCTGATCAAGGCTGGACAGAAGCTTATCAACGACCAAGGCCTGGTCGGCCGGCGGAAGACTCAGCGCTCGATCGATGATTGCCTGGGTTTCGGTGCTCACGTTGCTAATTGTATCAAACAAGCGCTCTCGTCGCTTTCTGTCCGCTTGCAATCTCGATTCATCTCCCGCTGTCCATGTGCCAGCCGGGATTTACCCATTGTCCTTTACGCAATACGAAGACTTCGGTGACACGGCCGGATTGGTTGACGTGCTGGCCGCCAGTCTCCAGTTCGTACGCATAATTCGAGTACACCACCGCGGTGGCGCCATAAACCTGGATTTCGGTTTTGGGAAACTCGAGCTTAACGAGTTTGCCGCCGTGCTTCGCAAAATCCACTGCGCCGTCGAGAATCGTCTTACGGTTTGACCAGGTGTTATCGCCTGATTCGATCGCGATTGTTTCTTCAGGGATCAGCTTTTCAAGCGTCGCGCGATCGCCGGCGAAGTAAGCGCGCCAGACGGCTTCGCGAGCGTCGAGCAGACGCTTGCGCATTTGATCGCCCAAAGGTCTTGGCGTGGCCAACTGTTCTTCCAACGATTCCTGGTGAAGCGCGGTGTCGCTGCCGTTTTGGATCCACTGGCCATTTGTCTTCGTGTAGAAATCCGAAATGCGCAGCGCGCGATGGTACGGTCCGTTGGGCGTGACGGACTCGACGTCGGCGACGAAGCAGACAAACGCGGCATCGCCTTTGAAGATCATATCGAACTCGCGCATCTTGTAGCTCTTCATGCCGTACGGACTCTTTGGATCGACCTGGTTCCAATCCATGTAACCATCGACGCCTTTGATCATCGTGCGCGAACCTTCCAGATAGCCGAGCC
>QHXG01000563.1 GCA_003222845.1 Acidobacteriota bacterium
AGAACAAAGCGCCAAGAGCAAAGGAGAGAAAAGAGAAACCGAGAATCCGCAAAGTCATCTACGTAACCTCCGTTGAGTTGGTATATCTTGTTTTCGACGCGTCGCGTCGATGTGAGTTTAACGCGGCGTTGCAATGCCGGGAAGGGCGAGTCGGCAGGATATTCGTAGCCTAGCGACGATTGAGAGAAACCATTCAGTCGTCGCTACTGATCGCCGACAATGGCGCTCGTCTCCAGGGCAGCACCGGAATTAATCAGCCCGTTGGTTCCGGAGCCGCCTCCCTGCCCTGAAGCATTGTCTATCGACTTCGCGAAGGTATAAGACGCTTGCACCTGCAAGCCGCGCGAGAGCCGGCGCGTAAAACTCAACTGCAACGAATTGTAGGAAGATTGTGCCGTAGTCTGATCTTGAAGGAAGCCATTC
>QHXG01000007.1 GCA_003222845.1 Acidobacteriota bacterium
GTTCGGGCCAAACACAACTCTCCGATAACACCGATCCAGGCGTGCTTTTTTTCAATCCATCCTGGTCGCCAGACGGACGGCGAATTGCCTGGTTGGCGATGTCGAGACCACGGGGCGAGCAGAAAATCCCGAGCTGGAGCATCTGGGTTAAGACGGACGGGCCGAGCCAACAAATCTTTCAATCTGATTCGGTGTTGGGTTTGATTGGCTGGTCTCAAAACGCGCAAGAGTTAATCGTTAAATCGATCGTAGGTAAAGCTGGTCTGCCAGGCTTGCCTGATGATGTCAGTCTATTCGCAATCCCCATCGCGGGCGCTGGTCCTCGTTCCCTGGCCCAGCTAAAGAGGACCTACTTTCCAAACATACAACTTGCGCCGGCGAAAAATCAGATTGCCTTCGTCACCCGTCAGGATGGCACTGACAGTTTGCAGGTAATTTCAGTCTCAGGCGGCATGGCAAAAACGGCAGTCACCAGTAATGACAATCGAGTTTACTTTTCTGATTTGGTTTGGTCGCCTGATGGCAAAACTATTTACTACGGGAAGCAGGCAAGTTGGAGTGTGCTTTCCATGATCGACAATTTCAAGTGAGCACATCACCCCATCACAGGAGGAGAAAACAGTGGCAACGAGTTCAAAGAAAGTTGTTAAGAAGGCGAGACCGAGAAAGAGTAGGATTGATCTCGCCCAGTACGCCCGATTACGGACGATTCTCGATTCCCTGGACATCGGCGCGCTTCGTTACTATCTGGACGCCCGGAGCGCAGCAGAACGAGAACAACGCTTTGAGAAACTCAAATCAGCGTTGCTACCGATTATTCGCGAGATTTGGAACGGCGGCGAGGGTTTGGCCGATTGTCCGGAAGGATACATAGACTGCGGTGGTGTCTGTGTACCTTACCAGTGCGTTGGGAGTGAGTTCTAAAGGCTCGCGGCGTTCGCACAAATTGATCACCTCTCGGTAACCGCTTGCGGAATTTCGGCGCGAACGGTAGTAGTGAAGTGTATTAGAACAGCGCGGTTTGAGATTCCATCGGTTTTGGATTATGAAGTGATCGCATTAACGTGCTGGCCGTCGATTAGTGTAATTGGATGAACTTGAAACTATGAGATTGTAAGGAGACTACTTCTGATGTTCCCGAGTAACTCTGCGACATTGAATCCTTCTAAGTTCTTTCTGGCGCTGTCCTTGACTGCGCTCATCGTTTTGGTTCCACTTTCAGCCTTTGGGCAGCGAGACAAGAAATCGGCAAAGACTGAAGCGGAGAAACCAGCCTCGCAAGAAACGGCGAGACAGCAGCCATCGCCTGTGCCGGTGAAACCGGATGAATCGAAGAAGCCCGAGCAGGCTGCATCCGAAGATGAAAGCAAGCCGCGCGACCCGATGTCGACGCCGACTTTCAATGGATTGAAGTTTCGCTCGATTGGCCCGGCGTTCACCTCGGGCCGCGTCATTGGCTTCGCGGTTGAGCCGAATAACCCTGCGCACTTTTTCGTTGCCTCCGCCTCGGGTGGCGTTTGGAAGACGGTGAACGATGGGACGACTTGGACTCCGGTCTTTGATCGCGAAGGTTCATATTCAATCGGCGCGATTGCCCTCGATCCGAAAAATCCTTTGACGGTGTGGGTGGGAACTGGAGAAAACAATAGCCAGCGCAGCGTTTCCTACGGCAGCGGCCTCTATCGCTCTGATGATGGCGGCAAGACCTGGAAGAATGTGGGACTGAAAACGTCAGAACACATTGGCCGCATCGCGATCGATCCGAAAGATTCGAATGTCGTTTACGTCGCGGCGCAGGGACCGCTATGGGGTCCGGGCGGAGACCGTGGGCTCTTCAAAACGACAGACGGCGGCAAAACGTGGAAGCACATTCTGAACCTCAGCGAGAACACCGGCGTCACCGATGTCGTCATCGATCTACAAAATCCGGAAACAATTTACGCCGCGTCGTATCAGCGCCGGCGTCACATGTTTACCTTGATCGACGGCGGGCCAGAGAGTGCGATCTACAAATCTACTGATGCCGGCACGACATGGAATAAACTCCGCGCCGGATTGCCGACTACTGAAATGGGCCGCATCGGTTTGGCAATTTCTCCGGTCGATTCAAATGTAATCTACGCCACGATTGAAGCCGCGGATCGAAAGGGCGGCATTTTTCGCTCGAACGATCGCGGCGGAAGCTGGGAGAGACGCAACGAATTCGACGCGGGCGCGATGTACTACGCGCGCGTCGTCGCCGATCCGAAAGACGTCGATCGCGTTTATGTGATGAACGTCTTTCTGATGGTTTCCGATGATGGCGGAAGAACAGTGCGGCGGCTCGGTGAAAAATCCAAGCACGTCGATAACCATGAAATCTGGATCGATCCCAACAATACGGATCACTACCTGGTTGGATGTGACGGTGGCGTCTATGAAAGCTACGATCGCGGCGCGAACTGGGATTTCAAGCGGAACTTGCCGGTAACGCAGCTCTACGACGTGACGACCGATAACGCGGCGCCGTTTTACAACGTCTTTGGCGGCGCGCAGGACAATTTCGCTTTCGGCGGTCCGTCACGCACACACAACGCTTCCGGTATCGTCAACAGCGATTGGTGGGTTACGCAGGGCGGAGACGGTTTTCGCACTCAAGTTGATCCCGAAGATCCGAACACGATCTATGCCGAACTCCAGAATGGCAACCTGGTTCGCGATGACAAACGCACGGGTGAACGTATGGGCATTCAGCCGGAGATTGGCCGCAATGAAGATCCTCTGCGATGGAATTGGGACTCGCCTTTTATCATTAGTCCGCACTCGCACACACGAATTTATTTCGCCGCCGACAAACTGTTTCGCAGCGACGATCGCGGCGACACTTGGCAAGTGATCAGCGGCCAGCTTTCACGCGCGCTCGATCGCGACAAGTTGCCAGTGATGGGCAAGGTCTGGAGCATGGACGCAGTCGCGAAGAATCAATCGACCGCTTTCTTCGGTAACGCCTCCGCGCTCGCCGAATCGCCAAAGAAAGAAGGATTGATCTATGTCGGCACTGACGATGGTTTGATTCAAATAACGGAAGACGCAGGCAAGAACTGGCGCAAGGTTGAAAAGCTTCCCGATGTTCCTGAGCTGGCTTATGTCAGCCGCGTCGTGGCTTCAAATCACGACGCGAATACGGTCTATGTCGCGGTCGAAAATCATCAGAACGCGGACTTTAAACCTTATCTTTTCAAGAGCGCTGACGCAGGCCGCACCTGGACGTCAATCAAAGCGAATCTCCCCGCAAACCATCCGGTGTGGGCGATTGCCGAAGATCACGTAGATCCAAACCTGCTTTTCGTCGGCACGGAGTTTGGCCTCTTTTTTTCGATAGACGGCGGACAAAAATGGATTCAGCTCAAGGGCGGACTGCCGACGATCCAGGTGCGCGACATCGCCATTCAGCGACGCGAAAACGATTTAGTATTGGGAACATTTGGCCGCGGCTTCTACATTCTGGATAACTACACGCCGCTGCGTCTGCTGAAACAGGAGATGTTGAAGCAGGACGCGCTGTTGTTTCCAGTCAAAGACTCTTTGATGTATATCCAGGCGCAACCCATCGGCGGCCGCGGCAAGAGTTTCCAGGGTGAATCATTTTTCACCGCCGAGAATCCGCCCTTCGGCGCCACCTTCACCTACTACTTGAAGGAAGAACTGAAAACCAAAAAGGCGAAGCGGCAGGAAGCTGAAAAGGACGCGCAGAAGAAAAACTCCGCGATTAATTTGCCCAGCCGAGCCGAACTGCGCGCCGAAGAAGAAGAGGAAGCGCCGGCAATCATTTTCACAGTGACCGATTCTTCCGGCCGTGTCGTGCGTCGTTTGACGGGACCGATCACCGCAGGCATGCAACGCGTCGCGTGGGATTTGCGGTATGCGCCGCCGTCTCTGCCGCCGCCGCCAAATCCGGAAGCTGAAGATCCATTCAACGAAGGACCAGCGGGGCCGCTCGTTATGCCCGGGACTTACAAAGTCTCCGTGGCCAAGAGAGTCGACGGCGTAATGACGCCTCTCGGTCAGCCACAGGAGTTTCAGGTAGTCGTCGAAGGTCAGGAACGAATGACACCTGCCGATCGAACTGCGCTGGTCGAGTTTCAGCAAAAAGTCGCGCGCCTCCAGCGAGCTCTGCAAGGCGCGCTGGAAGCTGCCAACGCGCTCACGCCGCGTTTCGTCGCGATCCGTCGGGCACTGCTGGAAACGCCAAATGCTCCGGAGAAACTCCTTGACGATGCCGCGGCTTTGGAGAAACGCAAGAATGAAATCCTGCGCGCCTTGCGAGGCGATCAGGCCCTGCGTCAACGCAATATGAACCTGCCGCCATCGATCAACGAACGCGTAGGCAGCATCGTCGGATCACAGCGCATGTCCACTTCTCGACCGACGCAAACGCAGATGGATCAATACGCCGCCGCAGCGCAGGAATTCCAGACGACTCTCAATCAACTGCGCCAGTTGATCGAAGTCGATCTTCAAAGGTTGGAGAAACAGATGGAAGCCGCCGGCGCGCCTTGGACACCGGGACGGATTCCGGAGTGGAAAGATCAATAGCGAGCCTTCCTGCTGGGAAATGACAGCTCATTCAAGCACAAGGGCTTGCGGGGATTCTTTGAAACAAATAGCAAGCGAGGGATTCCACCGGAACTATCCACTCGCTTGCGTGACCGGCTCGACGTCATTGACGCGGCAAGTACGTTGGAAGATATTGCTCTACCGCACTTTGGGCTGCATGAGCTAAAGGGAAGGCGAGCTGGTACGTGGGCAGTTAAAGTCAATAAGAATTGGCGACTTACATTTATCTTTGCGGACGGCGATGCCAGTGACGTAGACTTTGAGGACTATCATTGAAAAGAGATGGTCATGCAAGAAGGAAACATACAGCGTAGAGTACGTCCAACCCATCCCGGCGCGGTGTTAAGGCATATGCTTGAGGAACTGACTACTGACGAAAGAGATCAGTTCGCAACTCTGACGCCGAAGGAATTAGCAAAGCGGCTTGGCGTGCCGGCACGGGCAATCAATGAGTTGATTCATGAGCGTCGCGCCATGACCGCGGACATGGCGATTCGTCTATCGCGAGTGTTCAAAACCACGCCTGACATTTGGATGAATTTGCAAAAGGCTGTGGATTTGTGGGACGCGGCGCAGGCAAACAAAAATCAATACGCGAAACTCAGACCGATTGCTGCGTAGAGTTTGAACTATGAAGATCGCGCCCGTGATTCTTCAAGGAGAGAGGTCTTGAGAGAATACATCGATCATTCCAAGCCGGAGAGTCGGTGGCCACCAGCCGCTGACACTATGAAGACACTGAAGATGCTATATCTCTTTCGAGATGAGAAAGCCGTGGCCTCATTCCTTGAGAAACATTCCTTTCTGACCCCCTTGCTCCTTCAGGCCCACGAAAAGATCGAGGAATACTTTGGCCCATCGAACGTAGCCTTGGAGGTCTCGATTGATCCTGACGACGCCAGCTATGAGCTTTGGGCTCTTATTCAAACCAATCTCCGGGCCGCCGAGGCTGTAGGTCTGCTCACTAAATTTGACGAGGAATGGTGGCTGGACGCATCCGTCTCGTCTCAAGAACTCATGAACTTTAATCTCGAATTCATTTGATGGCCTTCGATTGGAACGACTATGCCCGCTTGGCCGAAGAGTTACCCACGCGCAAAGACGACGCATCTCTAAGAACCGCGATCAGCCGCTTCTACTATTCCGTCTATCATCAGGCTCGAGACTATCTACTGGACAAGGGCGTTCCGCTATCGACAACTAATAGTGGTAGATGCAACATTTGATATTGGACGGAATTTGCTTGCCTATTTGGAACAATGCCAAAAGAGAGAAAGAGTCTAGCGAGGTTTACCCCTCCTTCAACTCTCCCACCAAAGTCCTTCCCTCGCCGTATTCAATATCGCTGATTCTCCAACCAGTCCTGCCGTTGACCAGCACAAAGACAATATTCTTCTGCTGCCCAAAGTTTTCGAACCGGACGTTGACTCGCGCTTTACCGCCGGCAAACGTCGCTTTATCGATGGCGAGCTTTTTGATCTCCATGTCCTGCGCATCATAGAGCGGATCGCCGTCAATCGCGCCGACTTCGCCTTTGGAATGAACTGCATCTTTCCAAATCGCGTCGGCGAGGTTTTTCTCAAAATACTTGTACAGCAACGCGCGGCTGCGGGTTTGAAAGAAAGGACTGTGTTTTCGGTTATGCTCGCGATAGAGATCGGCCACCAGGGCATCCGGAGATAATCGATTAATGGGTTTAGGTTGCCCGTGAACCACAAAAGAAAAACAGATGACCGCAATTACCAGGATTGGGTTTGCTCTCTTCATAAGAATCCTTTCGATGATTGACGATGATCCTAAGCGACGGGCGTTCAGACTACAAGCTTCGTTTGAATTCTCAAACGGTCGTGGTGAGGCGCTTCGCAAAAACTAAAACCCCAGTTATGATATGGCTTCGATGAACGCCCTACCCATCATCGTCGGCGCGCTTTGCCTGATGGCGATCTCGTACCGCTATTATTCCGCTTTCATCGCGGCCAAGGTCCTGGCGCTCGATGATTCGCGGCCCGTGCCGTCAGACACGATGTACGACGGCCACAACTATTATCCGACCAACAAATGGGTTTTGTTCGGGCATCACTTTGCAGCCATCTCTGGCGCAGGGCCTTTGATTGGGCCAGTGCTGGCGGCTCAGTTTGGATTCCTGCCTGGCCTTCTGTGGCTGGTGATCGGCGTCTGTCTGGGCGGCGCGGTGCATGACTTCATGATTCTCGGCGCCAGTATTCGGCGCAAAGGAAAATCGCTCGCGGAGATTGCGCTCACGGAGATCAGCCCGATTTCCGGATTCGTCGCCGGGGTTGCGATCTTGTTCATTGTCGTGATTGCGCTGGCGGGTCTTGGTCTGGTGGTCGTCAACGCGCTGGCCGAATCGCCTTGGGGAACCTTCACGGTTGGCTTCACGATCCCTTTGGCGCTGCTGATGGGACTCTACATGTACCGCTTTCGCAAAGGGCGCATCGTCGAAGCCAGCATTATCGGAGTCGTCGGACTGCTGTTCGCGGTTTTTCTTGGCGGCAAGATAGCCGATTCATCCTGGGCGCAAACCTTCACGCTCTCGCGCAACATGGTCATCATCCTAATGGCCGCGTACGGATTCATCGCCTCTGTGCTGCCGGTTTGGATGCTGCTGTGCCCGCGCGATTACCTCTCCTCGTATCTCAAGATTGGCACTGTCGCCCTTCTGATAATTGGCGTGATTCTGGTCCACCCGAATTTGCAGATGCCCGCCCTCACACCGTTCACAGCGGGCGGTGGTCCGGTCATTCCCGGCAAGGTCTATCCCTTCGTTTTCATCACGATTGCATGCGGCGCGATTAGCGGATTTCATTCGCTAATCTCTTCCGGCACCACGCCCAAGATGATCAAGAAAGAAACTGACGCGCGGATGATTGGGTATGGCGGCATGCTGATGGAGGGTGTCGTTGGCGTGGTGGCGCTGATTGCCGCGACTTCGCTTTTTCCGGGCGACTACTTTGCGATTAACACACAGCAAGGCACCGACGCTCAGAAAGCAAAATATGTCCGCATGGTTGACGACCAAACCGCGGGTGGCTTCAATCTTCAGCCACAGGAAATCGATCGGCTGCAACAGGAATCAGGTGAGAAGAATCTGCGGGGACGAACGGGCGGCGCCGTGACCCTCGCGTTGGGTATTGCGAAGATATTTGACAGCATTCCCGGTTTCCGCGGCCTGATGAAGTACTGGTATCACTTCGCCATCATGTTCGAGGCGCTGTTCATTCTGACGACGATCGATACCGGCACTCGGGTCGCTCGATTTCTGCTGGGCGAGTTTGGTGGCCGCTTCTATCGAAAGCTAGGCGAACCAAACTGGCATCCCGGCGCCGTCGTAACCACCGCGCTTGTCGTTACGGCTTGGGCGGCATTCATCTGGTCGGGATCGATTTCGACCATCTGGCCAATGTTCGGCATCGCGAATCAACTACTCGCCGCCGTGGCGCTTTGCGTGGCTTCGACGATCGTCATCAACGCCGGCAACGCGAAATATAGTTGGGTAACGATTCTTCCATTGTCCTTCGTCGGCTCAACCACGCTGGTCGCCGGTTACCAATCAATTCGCGACATCTTCTGGCCGCTTACCCAAAGATCTGAAACCGCCCTCCAGGGCTACATCGACACTTCGCTTACCGCCCTAATCATGACTGCTGCCGTGATTATCTTGGTCGATTCCGTGCGCAAATGGATCGGCGGCCGAAAACCTCCAGAGCTTACCCCCGAAGCAGCACTCGCCGAGGTGTGAAAGCGAATCATCGGCGACGATTGGAAGCGAAGAAGAAATTGTGGAAGATTGGCAGACAAAACGCGACAAATCCAAACGCGGAATTGTAGAAGTGATTGCTAATGATTAAGAACGATGAAGAACTTCAGGTAGCGCTGGATCGGATTCGACAGTTCCATCACCAAGTCGAAAAGATTAGGCAAGTCGAGACCAACCCGGAAAACTATGGGGCCTCGGCTGGTGGATTCCTGGCTGAAATCGATCGCATGAATCTTGAAGTTCGCGAATACCTGAGCCTGCCTCCCGCCGAAGTTAATCAGACTGTTTAGGGCGGTGTCAGAACCGCGAGCGGTAGCGACCGGATCACCGATCAACCCTCCCATGAAAAGAGATTACATTGACTTCGCCGACCGTAATTCCCCTGTCGGATACTTGATTACCTTTCGCTGCTACGGCACGTGGCTACACGGATGTGAACGCGGCTCTCTTGATCGACATCATCAAGTCTACGAGTTGAAGTGGCGATTCGCGAAACCTGCACCACACGTCGTTGGCAGTTGTGGACGGTGAACGTTCGCACGAACCATGTTCATGCAGCGGTCTCGGCGAACAAGAAACCGGATGCGGTTCTAAGTGCGTTGAAGGCGAATGCTACTCGCGCAATGAGAGAGGCAGGACTTTGGACGAGTAAACTGAGCCCGTGGGAGTTTCGCGGAAGCAAGAAGTATCTGTGGAGCGAAAAACAATTGACCGACGCGATAGCCTACGTTGAATGTGATCAGGGAGAGCCGCTGGACTAAGTGTCAGAACCCGGAGCGGTAGCGATGGGATCGACCACTCGAGTTATGCTCTGATCCGGGCCGCTCGCACTTCAGACAAGTTCTACGTCGTGTGATTGATATCGGAGTTTCCTCTCGATCCGGTCGCTACCGCTCGCGGTTCTGACACGGCTTGCTAGTACAAGCGGTTCTGTACCTCTGTCGCCCGTGGCGGGGTCTCCAACGTGGGCAGTTCGCGTGGGGTGCTTGTACGGGCCTCGATTGTTATTGATGAACGCTTACCCAGTCCCAACAGATCGGGGCTGGGCTGTTTCCGGTTGTCGACTGCGCGGACCTGTAGCGAGTCGGCGAGGCTAACAGAAATAAACAAGGACGATGATGAAATATTCACACGAGAGAATGTTGATGTGATAGAATTCGCCAACCTCGAAGACGCAGTTGAGCTGCAAAAGTACTATCATGCGTTTAGTGAAAAGCCCTCCAGGTAAGCGAAAGAAACTTCCGTTACGGACTACGAAACTCATCTTTCAGGAGTCCGGTAGTCAATGTTCCTTCTGCGAAAAGTGAAACGCGAGTATGAAGCATGCAAAGCTGCACTTGAAGACCAGCTTCCGCTCGAAGGAGTAGTCTGCAGCATTGGAACTCGCGTGGTCGGTTTTAGTATTGGCATTCCTGACGGAGAGGGCCTATTTAATTGCGTGTTTGAAAAGACGGATCTCAATCTACGCGGTTGCGGCGCTTTTGTTTTCTCATCGCTTGCCAAGAGTCTCTTAGGCCGCTTCGACAGGATGAATGCAGGCGAAGACTGGGGCCTAAATGAACTGGCATTCGCGAAACGTTTGTGGTGACCGGTTGTTGAGCGCCCAATCTTTAGACTTACGCTAAGATAAGTAGCCGGATCTTTGGAACGACCAAAAGCCCGCTCATGTGAATCTTGAGCGGGGCTTTTGTTAATAATCCCGGCGGCTTCCTACTCTCTCACGCAGTTGCCCGCGCAGTACCATCGGCTCCAAGCTACACAAGAGAACGCAGTAGGCGGGAGGCAATCGGCAGCTTCGTCTCAAGGAACATACATTCTCGCCGCGCCCAGGCAGTTTTCAAGATCAAGAACGATTCCAACCAACGAATGGATGCAGCGTTCACGATATTCCGGCTCGACAATGCGTTGCGGAGCGCTGACTGTGATTACCGGGAGAGACTCAGGAGTGTTTTCTTGTCGCAAGGTTTGTTCGAGAGAACTTTCGTCGTCCAGATTGCGATTCGCAGTTAGCAAGAGAAATCTTCGCTGCTGACAAGAACGCCAGACCTCACTGTCCGGTGAGTCGGAAGCAAGTCCGGCCTCGTCCATCGTAATGAACTCAATGAGCTGATATTCATCCCATCCCGCGCTGTGCAATGTTCCGTCGAAAAGATCACGGTATCCCGCAATGTCGTTGTCGAGCATGATCGAAATCATGCAGCCTTTCCCTGCCGTTTAAGCGCCTCCAGACGGGCCCAGGCTGCAGCCTACTCAGGAGTGAGGTTCCGGCGAATCGGCTTGAGATCCTTACGGCGCAGTTGCTCGTGCTTTCGCCAGTATTCCTCTCGCTCGGCAGCTTGATTCGCGACGCGTTCGTATTCGCGATCAAAATCCGATCGGTTGGCATTAATGTAGTCGAGCACTTCGGCCATCTCTCGTTCGCTGAGCCGCAACCAGTGACGGAGGATGTGGGGAGGCCAGCCAGCACGCAGATGATCCTCGATCAAATAGAGAGTGATTCTGCGCCCAGCCACGCATAATCCACGATCCGAACGTCTGACTACTCCCGGCGCGACGACAGTTTCTAATATCTCGTTCATCTTAAGCTCCGTTAACTCGCATAGATGCGGTAGCGCTTCTCGCGCGGGATGTAGCGCACGTGAGGCATTTCGTCGGGAACCTTTTCCCCGGCCAGACGCCTAGCTTCTTCGGGAGCGTCGGCGACGAATAACTCTCCGCCGGCAGCGGCCACGTAACGTCCGCGGTGGTGCTTGTACACGCCAAGCCGCTCGGCGTTTTCGCTGAACCAGAAGAGATTGCGCCGGCCTTGCTCAAAGACGCGAGCCATTTCGGGCGTCATCTTCTGCTCTTCGATGATTACTTGCGGCTTCATAACCTGATGATAAATTGCTGAGAGTCACTGGTCAACGAAAAAGTCCGCTCAAGAGAACCTCGAGTTTGACGGACGAGAAGGGTCAGAATGCGGCGTCGGCCTGCTCGGCTTGATACTCTTGATGGTCGCGAATCTTCTTCATCTCAGCGATTACCAACGCCAGCTCTTCGTCCTTCGTGTAGAAATGCGGTGAGATGCGCACGCCTGCGCCGGGGCGATAATCGACTATAAATTCGCGGCGAATCAATTCTTTCGTAATCGCGGCGGCGTTGTCGTCCCAAACTGTGATCGTGCCGCCGCGTCGCGCTGGATCTTTCGGACTGGTTACGCGGAAGCCTGCTTCTTCCGCCAGGGCGATTAGCGCTTCGGTTTGGCGCACGCTCTTCTCGCGAATGGCTGCGACACCGATTTCGTTGATGATTCGGTAGCCGGACTTCGCCGCATACAAAGCTGGGATCGCCGGCGAGCCATGCAAAAAGCGCGTGATGTTCGGAGCGTAATGCATCTCGGTTTCAAACGCGAACGGATGTTCGTGCGCCATCCACCCGGTCGTCTTCGGTTCCAGTTGATCTATTAAGTTCGGCCGCACGTAAAGATATCCCGCTCCCGGTCCCCCGCAAAGCCATTTCACTGAGCCGCCGGTGGCAAAATCAACCTTCAATTCCTTCACGTTGAAAGGAACCGTGCCCGCCGATTGATAGACATCGAGAATGACGCGCGCGCCGACTTCGTGTGCACGTTCGATGATGGCTTGGGCGTCTTGCAGGAATGCACTCTTGTATAGAACGTGCGATATCGGCACTAGTAATGTGTCCTCGTCGACGGCCGCAAGCATTCGCTCCAGGGGAACAGTGATGCCGTCGTCCGACTTTACTATGTCGATGCGCAAGCCATGATCGCGAGCATGCGCGTCATACACGTACATCACCGAAGGGAAATTCAATTCTGAATAGACGATCTTTCTTCGGGTTGAGTTTTCAGGCAGCGGCAGGAAACAGGACAGAATCAACGACTGACAGATCGAAACGTTCTGATGCATCGCGACTGTCCCTTCGTCTGCACCGATGATGTGCGCGACTTCGTTCCCGATGGTCACCGGCATGTCCCACCAACCTTCAGCCCACGCGCGCACGCCGCGCGTCGCCCAAACGCTTGCGTACTCGTGTAACCGATCGTAAGTCTCGCGCGGCATCGCGCCGAGACTGTGCGAGATGAGATAGACGGTTTTCTCCAGGATGGGAAATTCAGAACGCCACTTGAGAAGTTCGTCCGTCAATCGATGTTCCTTTCCACGCTAATCTATCACATCCCCTTTTGGAGTGCGCCGGCAGAGCGCAGCGACGACGGCGCTTTGGATTACCTTTGACGACAACCGTTTCAGAACCGAGAGCGGTAGCGACCGGAACCTCCACTTGGCCCTCATCAGAATACGAGCGCTCAGTCGCTTCCCAAGTTGGGTGCATCAGCACCCCCCAGTTGCCTTATGATCCGGTCGCTACCGCTCGCCGTTCCGAAACGGGCGTCACTTACTCCTCGAGTCGCTCTGCACGCCGCACCCTAAAAGAGACTCGTCATGTTAAAGTGCTCTCGCGCATGTGGAAATTTGCGAATCCAATCAAGCATCCGATTCCTGAAACGCGCTGGCCCACAGCGGAGGAAGCCAAAAGGTCACGCTTGTTTCAGCCGATTGAGATCGGATCCATCACGCTCGATAACCGCACCTGGGTGCCGGCAATGGTGCCTTGGCGCGCCACCGAAGACGGATTTGTGACCCAGGATAATCTCGATTGGTATCGGCGATTCGCTCAAGGCCAACCCGCGGCGTTGGTCGTTGAAGCCACTGGAGTGCGTGACATTCCGAGTGGGCCGCTTTTGCGCATCGGCCACGATCGATTTCTTCCCGGATTGAAAAAGCTGGTCGAGACCGTGCGCGAAGCCAGCGAAGGCCGGACCAAACTTTTCATTCAGATCATCGATTTTCTCGCCGTCAGACGCCGGCCCGAGCCAGCCAGGTATTTTGATCGTTTCTTGAAGATCGTTTGGCGTCATCGCGCGGCTATAGCCGAACTCACGGGCGATTCGAACTGGCTCGGAGTTGACGAAACAAAGATTCGCCAGTTTCTCAACGCTGCTCCGCGGGACATCATTGATCGCGTCCTCGACGAACGCGAGCGTGAGTCTCTGCGCTTCGGCTATCGCGAGCGCGTGACTGACATGCATCTGCGTCACATACGCGAACTGCCGCAGGTGCTGCCTGGAATTTTCGCTGATCCCGCACGGCGCGCGCGCGAAGCCGGGTTTGACGGCGTCGAGTTGCATTACGCTCACGCATATACGATGGCCGGTTTCCTGAGCGCGCTGAACGATCGAACCGATGGTTATGGCGGAGCGCGAGAAAATCGCGCGCGATTACCGTTGGAAGTCTATTGCGCGGTGCGTGAACGTGTCGGCGGCGACTACGTTGTAGGTGTGCGATTTTTGGGCGATGAAGTAATCTTGGGCGGCAATCGCATCAGCGATGCGGTTTATTTCGGCGTGGAATTCGCGCGGGCCGGCTTTGATTATCTTTCAATCTCAAAGGGCGGCAAGTTCGAAGACGCCGAACAACCAAAGATCGGCCAGGCCGTTTATCCCTACACGGGTCAAAGCGGTTATGAATGCATGCCGACGACTTTGTCGGATGAGCGCGGTCCGTTTGGCCGCGCTGTACCACTCGTCGCGCAAATCAAGCGCGCCGTGAATGCTGCCGGGTTCACAACCCCGGTTGTGGCAACGGGTGGCATCACAACCTTCGAACAAGCGGAAGCAATTCTACAAAGCGGTGATGCTGATATCGTCGGCATGGCACGCCAAGCTCTGGCCGATCCTGATTGGTTCTTGAAAGTGAAACTCGGTCGCGGTGATGAAGTTCGTCGCTGTACGTATACGAATTACTGCGAAGCGTTGGATCAGGCGCATCGACAAGTCACCTGCAAGCTTTGGGATCGGAAAGAACTTGATGAATCGGGAATCACGATCGCTGCGGATGGAAGAAGACGATTACTAGCGCCCGAGTGGTAGCGTCGGAAACTCCCTCTCCCTTTTGGGAGAGGGTTGGGGTGAGGGAGTAGCTAAGTAACATCACACTACGTGAATCCAGTCCTCTTGGAAATTTGATTCTCATGTGATATGGAAAGCAATCATGACGACGCTTGCTCTGCTGTCCTGGGTTGTCTTAATCGCAGGAAACGCGATGGCGCAAGCCAGTGGTCCTCGCGCGGATGGGTTTCGCGGGTTAATTCTGAATCAGACTTCGTCAGAGGACGCTATCAGGATACTGGGACAGCCTGCTGGTGACAAAACCGATCGGCTTGACCTCTCCAAAATCAGCAAATGGCTGGATCCAAAACATAAAGAGAAGATATTCCGACAACTCTCCTTCAAGAACGTCGGAGATTTTTCGCAGATTCAATTATCGTTTCTCGAAAACAAACTGGTAATCATCGAGTTGACATTCAAGAAGAACGTCGCGCCAGAGAGGGTCAACAATATCTTTGGCGTCGAGTTCGCAACGGTCGGAGG
>QHXG01000564.1 GCA_003222845.1 Acidobacteriota bacterium
TCCAAGCTGAATCATGAGACTTGCTCGCGTCGTCTCAAATCAATCGCGCGCCGTTCTGGTAATCGTGGCCCTGCTTTGCGCGGCGGGAATGTATGCTGTGTGGCAACTGCCCGTCGCGGTCTTTCCAGAGACAGACTTCCCACGCATCGTCATCATCGTCGATAACGGCGAGGCGCCGGCGGCTCAAACGCTCGCCTCAGTTACGCGTCCGATCGAAGAAGCGATGAACGGCGTCCCCGGCATCGCCCGAATTAAGTCAAAGACCGCGCGCGGCTCTTCCGAAATAAGTCTGTATTTCGATTGGCGGGGAAACGTTCTTCAGGAGCTGCAACTGGTCCAGGCGCGCGTTTCACAACTCGCGCCGACACTTCCGCCCACGGCCAAGATTCGCAACGTCGAGCGCCTGACCTTCGCGGTTTTTCCCGTCGTTGGTTACAGCCTCACTTCCGATACTCGCGACGCGGCGAGTCTGCGAGACGTCGCAAACTACATCATTCGTCCCCGGCTTGCTCGTCTGCCCGGCATCGCGACCGTAGGAGTAGCCGGCGGCAAGGTCCGAGAGTTTCATGTGACGATCTCTCCCGATCGTCTCGTCGCTCACAGTGTTTCGGCCCAACAAGTCGTTGACGCAGTCCGCAACTCGAACGTCATTGAATCGCCCGGACTGATCGAAGAAAATCATCAGCTTGAACTTGCCTTGATTAGCGGCCAGGCAAAAAAGCCCGAAGAGCTGAACAGCATCGTCGTTGCTACGGTCAACAACGCTCCTGTGCTGCTGTCCGACGTGGCCTCCGTGGGCGCGGGAGTTGAGCCGCAATACACACTCGTCACAGCCGACGGTCATCGAGCCGCGTTAGTCAACATCAACCGCCAACCCGACGCCAATACCGTTGCCGTAGTCGATGAAGTGAAAACAGAGCTGGCGTCGATGCGTAATGACATTCCCAAAGACGTGCGCATCGCCCCTTATTACGATCAGTCGCTACTGGTGCGCGACTCGATAAGTTCAGTGCGCGATTCGATCATCATTGGGCTGTTGCTTTCGGTAGCAATCCTTTACGCCTTCCTGCGCAACTGGGGCACGACGTTTGTCGCGATTCTGGTAATTCCGGTAACTATCCTCATCACGTTCCTGGCGATGTGGTTCGCCCGGCTTAGTTTTGATCTGATGACAATGGGCGGGGTGGCGGCGTCCATCGGGTTGGTTATCGATGACGCAATCGTAGTCGTCGAAAACATCTACACTCACATCAATCGCGGAGAGTCGCGCCGCGAGGCGGTTCGGAGCGCGATTTCGGAAATCACCGTGCCCATCATCGGATCGACAATTACGCCGGTCGTGGTCTTTCTGCCGCTAACGTTACTGACCGGTGTCACCGGCGTCTTCTTTCGCTCGCTGGCGCTGACGATGGCGGTGGCCCTGCTGACTTCGCTTGCGCTGGCGCTCTTCTTTAACCCGATTCTTGCCGAGCGCTTTGTCAGGGCCAGGCGGATAGTTAGATCGGAACCTGACGGTGGTTCACCCGAAGAACGAGAAGTGCTCAGGGGCGAACGTGAAGAAATGGGAGAGGCTGGTCCGATCCTGCGCGCGATTATTCGACGGTACGAGTGGGTGCTCTCGCACGCCCTTGATAATCGCTGGTTGGTGCTCGTGACTATTGCGGGTGTGCTCGTCGGCTCGTTCTTGATTTATCGCTCGCTCGGCTCAGAGTTTCTGCCGGAATTCGACGAGAGCGCTTTCGTGCTGGATTATTGGGCGCCCCCCGGATCGTCACTAACGGAAACCGATCGCATGCTCCGCCAAGTCGAAGACCTCCTGATGAACACCCCTGAAATCGAGAGCTATTCGCGACGCACCGGACTGGAGATGGGCCTGTTCGTAACTGAGCCGAACCGGGGCGACTTTGCGGTTAAGCTGAAACCGGGACATAAGCGCGGGACCGACGACGTAATTTCCGATCTACGCAAACAGATCGAAGAGAGCCAGCCGGCGTTGGAGATTGAATTCGTAGGGATCGTGCCCGACGTAATTGGCGATCTGCAAGGCAACCCGGAACCAATCGAGATCAAGCTCTTCAGCGAGGACGCTGCGGCACTACAAGACAAGGCCGACGAAGTTGAAACGGCCATCAAGAAGATCTCGGGCGTCGTCGATACCAAGAATGGCGTCGTTGTTAGCGGCCCGGCTGTGACTTTCAAGATCGATCCGCAGCGTGCCTCACGATTCGGTGTTGACGCCAAGGACATAGCGGATACGGTTGAGACGGCGATGTCGGGCAACGCCGCTTCATTCATCCTCCAGCAGGACCGGCTAATCGCGGTGCGCGTGATTTTCCCTGCAGACTTGCGCAGCTCGCTCGACAGAATGCGCGCGTTGCAGGTCCGTTCTTCAGCGGGCACTCTGTTTCGACTCGATCAGGTGGCCGATATCCAATACGAGAAGGGACAAACCGAGATCTCGCGCGAGAACTTGCGCCAGAACGTCGCCGTTACCGGCAGGTTGGAAGGCAAGGACCTCGGCACGGCCATTAATGAAATCAAAACCGCTCTGCCAAGGGAGGTCAAACTTCCGCCGGCAATGACGATCGAGTACGGAGGCCTTTATCAGGAACAGCAATCGAGCTTCCGCGAACTTTTGATTTCGCTGGTGCTCGCGGTCGTGCTCGTGTTCATAACCTTGCTGATTGAGTTTCGTTCCTTTGCGCACCCAATCGCGATTGTGACCGGCGCGGTGCTCGCGCTGGGGGGTGTTCTGCTCGCCTTGCTGGTTACGGGCAAGACGCTCAATGTAGTTTCGTTGATGGGAATGATCATGATTGTCGGCATCGTGGCCAAAAACGGCATTCTGATGCTGGACGCCGTTGAGGATCATTTGGCCGCAGGCGACACTCTGCGTCAGGCGCTGCTGCGATCTGGCAGGCGACGCTTTCGGCCGGTGTTGATGACTTCGTTGGCGGCGATGCTCGGGATGTTGCCGTTGGCTTTGGCGCTGGGAGCGGGCGCGGAGCTTTTGCAACCGCTGGCCATTGGGGTCATCGGCGGATTGACGATGGCGCTGCTGCTCTCGCTTGTAGTGACGCCGACCGTGTATAGTTTAGTCAGACGCAAGCCGGCATGAACTAGTACCCGAACAATTCCTGCGGCGAAATTAAACCAAACCAGAAGGCGGAAATATGAGAAGTAACAGAATGACGATTTGCCTCTTCGGCATAATTTCCTGCGGCATTT
>QHXG01000565.1 GCA_003222845.1 Acidobacteriota bacterium
TATTCTCACGCGCAACGCTCCACGCTGTTCGCCGACTAATTCGCTACGCGACGCACGAGGAACAACCCGAACCGCGAAGGTGAGGCCGCGGTTATCTTCGGAACATTGAATCACTCGGCGGGAATAGTAAATCGGAAATCAGAAATCGTAAATAGGAGTTTTGAAGCACTTTTCAAGCACTGAGGTGTCCTTTTAATTGCTAATCACCTTTCGCCATTCATAATGCATCAACTTAAAAGAATCCGAGCGGCCAGCCGCGGAGCAGCGTGCCGGCCACTGCGCTCTGGCACAACCAAAGAATCAGGAACGCCACGATTGGTGAAATATCAAACATTCCTACCGGCGGGATGGTGCGCCGCAATGGACCAAGCAAAGGTTCGGTCGCCCGAAACAGGAAACGCATTAGCCGATTCGCATGACTGGCGCCAATCCAGGAGAAAACAATCCGCACGAAAATCGCCAAGGTGTAAAGACCTAGAAATCCGTACAGGAGATAACCGATGATCGCGACGGGCGCGCCAATCCTCCCACTTGTCGTCGCGAAGATGATGCCGCCGATAGTGTTTAGAATACTTTCCGAGACGAGCAAAATGAGATAGCCAAAGACAATGATAAAAATTATCGCGATAAAGGGCGCCACCTTTGGATCCAATCTGAATCCCATCAACATTGCGCGCACCGGGATGATCACAGGATCGGTAACGCGCCGAATCGTGCGCGCTGACCACTTGAACGGATTCACGTCCAGGTAATTGAACAAACTGCGCAACAAGATCAGCGCGATACCGGCGACGATAATCGCGGTCACTCCCCATCTGACGAAAAGAATTAAGGATTGAATGATCGACATTGAATTAATAATCTTCTCTGGAGGTATTTTCTCTAGCCCAGGCGTTTACGCCTGGGTTCGAGATAATGGCCGTATTGTTTAGCCCCATTTATGGGGCTTTGCCAAATGGCTTTAGCCCCAGACTCCAGGCGTTGAACCCTGGGCTAGGGAAAACATCTTGCAGCAACTACCTAGGTTTCTCTCTCTCTCTGCTCGCCCGCTCTCCGAAAATCGCCGTGCCTACGCGAAGCATCGTCGCGCCTTCTTCAATCGCGATCTCGTAATCGTGCGTCATGCCCATCGAAAGCTCGCCGAGGCCATCGCCGAACGCGCCTTGTTTGCGAATCTCATCGCGCATTTCACGCAGCCGGCGGAAGAATGGTCGCGCTTTTTCCGCTTCGTCAAAGAAAGGCGGCAGAGTCATCAAGCCAATTAGAGACAGATGTTCTAAATTTCTTACCGCCTCGATTATTTCGGGCAGCTCCTTTTCCACGGCGCCTGTCTTAGTCGGCTCGTGCCCAAGGTCGACTTGGATCAATACGGGCAACTCCTGGCGGCCGAGATCGATGCACATTCGATTTAGTCGGCAAGCGAGCGTCGTGGAATCCAGAGAGTGAATCACATCAAACAATTCAACTGCCCGGCGCGCCTTGTTCGATTGCAGATGCCCAATCAAATGCCAGCGGGCCTGGTCACGACCAACTTCAGGAATCTTGCCTTCTGCTTCCTGGACTCGATTCTCTCCAAAGTCGGCCACGCCCGCGGCGATTGCTTCGCGAACGATTTCTGCCGGATGAGTCTTGCTCACGGCTACCAAAGTAAGTTCATCCGCCGAACGTCCCGAGCGCCGCGCAGATTCATCAATCTTCTGGCGCACGATGTCCAGACGCTGAGGCAAATCACCGGGCTGGCGTGCCTTTTCAACCATGATCTTCGATGATAAGCGACTTGAAAGCGAACTATAACAATCCCACAAGCTGAACGCGAACGCTCCCCAACTAAGGCGCATCCCAAAGATGGTAGTGTACAAATGACTTGCGCTCCCTTAATACATTCGATCGACTCCTGGCCTGGCTGAGTTATTGCTAAATCCGGGGTCTTGAGCCGATCAGAAACTGGAGGGTGTGATGCAAAAAAGGAAAGTATTATCAAGAATTCTTCAAATTCTAGTTTGCGCTTTGACATTGACGGTAATGACTCCCGTCTTCGCTTTCGGTCAAACATTTGTGGTGGTGCGACCACGAGCGCGGCACCGGGTGGTCGTGTATCAGTCGCAACCTGACGTGATTTATCAGCGACCGGATTACTACCGGAGTTATGCTTACAGCTACCCGGGCTATTCGAGCCGGTACTATTCGTACCGTGATACGCAACCGTACTTCGCTAACCCGTACACCTACTCTTATGCGAATCCCACTTATCGTTATTACGAGTCTGGATACCGCCCCCGTCATCGTCACAGTCGATTTCGCAGCTGGTGGCGATAGCGTTAATTCTCTCCTCGAGCAAAGGAGGTTTTATGAGAAAGAGTTTGTTAAGAATCGTGTGTAGCATCGCGATTGGCTGCGTGGTAGCCTCGACGGCATTAAGCCAGGGCCGTGGACGAGGAGTCGGGCTGGGACGGAAGTCTGATGTATTCGTCAACGGGCACGACGCCCGCAATGGACGATGGGATGGGCGTAGAAGAGATCAGAGTTGGAAATGCGGCGTGTTCGTCAATTGTCATGATGCTCGGAATGGGCGTTGGGATGGGCGCGGGAGAAGAAGCCTTAGCCGCAATCGCTATGATACCAGCGGGTTTGTCCCGCGCGGTGCACGAATCGGCCATCGCAATCGATATGACATGAATGACTATTGGAATCGTCGCCATTTGATGAATGGACCAAGGTATGCAACTGATCGATGGCGATACCGTAGTCGGGCTTGGCGAAATCGCTAGCCGATCCGAGACTGCGCACAACTTGCACGCATCGGTACGGTTTGACACTATCCATGAGCCATTCGTATAGTGAATTTCCGCGCGGATGTGGCGGAACTGGCAGACGCGCAGGTCTCAGAAGCCTGTGATGGTGACATCGTGGAGGTTCAAGTCCTCTCATCCGCACCATGAATTTCAGGGCGAGTCGAATGACTCGCCCTTTTGATTGGCTCGGTCTTGTCAGTACCGCCTGCGGTTCGTCTTGTCAGTACCACCTGCGGGAGCGGGTGGTTAACCAAAAAAGAAATGACGCGGGCGTAAGCTTGGTGTCGAACGAAGGTCTTTCAACCCTCCCGGCGCTTCAGCTTTCCGCCAATCAATATTCCGACGGCCGCCACGATCGGTAAAGCAATCGGCGCCCAGACTGGCTGCCTTACTTTTTGCATCGCTTCGAGGTTAGGAACGTTACGGGTTCGGGGCGTGTTGGGCAGGTTCCGCTGGGCCATGATTGCCGGAATCCCCAGGAGCAGGCCGATCACAACTGCAACGATCGCTAACGCCAAAGGAGCTTTACCGCCCTTGGCAATCGCGGCGCAGATGAAGCCGCCGATGAGACCGACGACGATGTGCAAAGCAAAACTCAGCGCCAGCCACCGATTCGAGACTTGATAGGAGCCGGGTTTGAAAGCTTGATCGGCGCCCAGTATCAGATATGCGCAGGTGAAACCGGCAAACAGAAGCAAGAACATCACCAGATAACCAACGATCACTGCCAGGATCGCTCTTCCCATCGATTTACTCCTTTGAGACTAGACTGTCGGCGAACTGCGCACGGGCATTTATCACAAACGGACATCAGGTAGCAAGACAAATGCGATCACTCAGCGGGCCAAGCATTCATACGTAGGTCACGCCGAGTCTCCCTCTCCCTTTGGGATAGGGCCGGGGTGAGGGCTTAGCCTGCCTGCCCAAAATCAACGACTTTATTTTCTCTTCTCAGCGCTCCGTGGATTCTGAAAACAAGAAAAAAGAGAATCTCTTGGTTTCCCTCGGCTAAGCCCTCACCCCCGCCCTCTCCCAAAGGGAGAGGGAGTCTACCGACAAATCTTCGCACACTGGCGATCACTGCGGCGGGTCTATCTTGAGTCTAAGGAGTTAGGCAGGCAATAGAAGATCCGCGTTATACTGTGATCACCGCGAAG
>QHXG01000008.1 GCA_003222845.1 Acidobacteriota bacterium
CGTAACGGCCGCGTTTGCGCTTGGGTATATCGGGACAGACTTGCCAGGCGCCAAACTGTGGAACTTTAACGAAAGCCGATTTCTTCGTTTTTGTCTGTTGCCTTTGGTGATTTCGGCTATGGCGCTATCGACCTATTGGTTTCGCTTAGGAACCGGGCATCCGGCCTGGTGGCGATTCGTCGTGTTCGCCCTGACGCTGGGCTTGGCGCCGTGGATTTTTTCTTTGCTGGTAAGACTTATCAAGCGCGAATGGCAAGGCAGTCTCGCCGGCTATGTCGGCGCGACCCTGCTGATACTGGTTGCCTTTTGCGTTTCCGGGGCGTTGATTTGGTACGTCACCAATGTCCTCAATTTGCAGGAGCATTTTAGCGGCGCAAACTTTGCTCGAGCCTACGCCAGCTTAGTCCCGCCGCTCTTTTTGGTGTTGCTGACTGTTGGCGGAACCTTCATCGCCGGATTCACCAGCCGCTTCACGGACGTCGACGACCAGGAATGGTGGGCGCGCTCCGGAGCCTGGATTTTGATTGCAGTTGTCGGCTGGAGTGTATTTCATCTGCTCGTGCTGTTTGGTCCGGTTTTGTTGGTTGGCCTGCAAGTCAAGCTGAACAGCCTTTTGTTTAAGGACGGTTTGACCTGGGAAAATACTAAGGCAGTCGGCACAGCCGCAGCGGGAATCATCTCCGGCGCGATTACGCTTTTGGGCGGCTCCAGCGCGAAAACGCCCGCGCACGGGGAGGAAGATAAGCCGCCTAGTTGGACAGCCAAGATGTTGTCGCTCACAACCAGCGCCGCCGCGATCGTGTTTGGAGCTTTCATTGTGATCGTGCTCGCGCTTCTTACTAATTGGATTCTGGCTTCTAACTTTGGCGAGTGGATGGCATATCTGCTTCGCGCCGGAAGGTTTCAGCCGGATGTTAATAGTCCGCAGCGGATCATTTATGAATCGCCGGGCCGTGTCGTGCTGGCGTTCATGTTTGTGATTGCAGTGGTTGGCTGGATTCTCGGCCGATTCATCAATACGAACAGGTTCTCGCTGCATTACTATTGGCGCAACCGCATGATGCGGGCCTATTTGGGCGTCTCCAGGGACGAACAGGAGCGCGAGAAGACCAGAAACAAGTTTACTGATTTCGATCTGCAGGACAATGTTTATATGCACGATCTGAAACAGAAGGCTCTGGATGCAGCACAGAAGCCGGTGGCTATCGCGCAGAAGCCTTTGCATGTAGTAAATGTGACTTTGAATCTGGCTGGGGGTGAAAAATTGGAATGGCAGGATCGCAAGGCCGAGTCGTTCACCATCTCGCCGCTGCACTCCGGCAGTTATTGGCTCGGTTATCGCAGCTCGGAAGTATACGGCGGCAAACAAGGTATTTCGCTGGCGACCTCCGTGGCTATCTCAGGCGCGGCGGCCAGTCCCAATATGGGCTACATGATGACCTCGCCAGTGGTCCGTTTCATCATGACGCTGTTCAATGTCCGGCTCGGGTTTTGGCTCGGCAATCCCCGCAAACCAACTTTTAATCGGGACTCGCCCACACAATCCGTCCGCCCCATCTTCGACGAAGCCCTGGGCAAGACTAATGACAAGAGCCCTTACATCTATCTTTCAGACGGCGGCCATTTCGAAAACTTTGGGCTGTATGAAATGATCCTGCGTCGAAGTCGCTTTATCATCGTCAGCGACGCCAGCACCGATCCCGACTATTGTTACGAATCGCTGGCCTATGCGATTCGCCAGGTGCGCGTGGATTTCGGCGTGCCGATCGAATTTAGGGACAAGTTGCAACTGGGAAAGGACCCGGACAAGGCGAACAAATATTGCGCGATTGCCGACATTCGCTATTCCTGCGTGGATAAACCTGGCGGCAAGCCGGACCCGGACTATGATGGCGTGTTGATATACATTAAGCCTTCACTGAACGGCAGCGAACCGGCGGACGTGCTGAATTTTCATGAAAGTGATAAAGCTTTTCCCCAGGATACAATCGTGGACCAGTGGTTCGGCGAGGCGCAGTTTGAAAGCTATCGAATGCTGGGCTCGCACATGATCGGAACTATTAGCTCCTACTCCGTAGACAAGAGCCTGCATCCTTTTAAGAGAATCGAAGAGCAGGTGAAACTGCATCTCGGGCTGAAGTAACAGACTTCGGAGAACTGGAAGCGCGGTCCAATTTTACGCGCTGGTTCTTTTGATCGAACGTTTCAACCTCATTACTCACGGTGCCAAGCGATGTTTAGGAAATGGCGCCTTCAGCCAGGGCCCGCTGACGCGCGAAGTGATCGACGATCTCCGCCGCAGTTTTGCGGCCCACGAACGGCGCGAGTTCTTCGACTGTCGCTTCGGATATTTTATGAATTGATCCGAAGTGACGCAGCAGACGCGTCTTGCGTTTCTCGCCGACGCCGGGAATCGCGGACAACTCGGAGGTGAAGTCGCGCAGTTCGCGCCGCTTGCGATGATAGGTGACTGCGTAGCGGTGTGTTTCGTCGCGAATCATTTGAATCAGGCGAAGTATTTGCGAATGCGAATCGAGATAAATGGGTTCGTTTTCACGGCCTTTTACTAAGAGATAAGCCACTTGGTTGTGATGAAGCGGCGGCTTGACGACGCCGATCATCGGGACAGCTTCGAGATCGAGTTCGCGCATTGCTTCGGCGGCGGCGTTAACCTGGGACTTGCCGCCGTCGATCATAATCAAATCAGGCAAAGCTTTTTCTTCATCACGCACGCGGCGATAACGGCGCAGCACCGCTTCGTGCATCGAGGCAAAATCGTTGGCGCCTTCGACCCAGCGAATCTTGAATTTGCGATACTCGTTGCGATTCATCTTGCCGTTCTCGCAGACGACCATGCCGGCCACGTTCTCCGCGCCCTGAATGTGCGATACGTCGAACGATTCGATGCGCGCGGGAAAGCGCGGCAGCTCGAGCGTCTCCTGCATCTCTTCGAGCACGCGCTTCATGTCGGGCTTGAGCACGCGAAAACGTTGTTCGAAAGCGAGCTTGGCATTCTTCTCGACCAGATCGATCATGTCGCGCTTTTCGCCGCGCTGTGGCGCGAGGATGTGAACGCGCCGCCCCCGACGTTCGCTGAGCACTTTTTCCAAAAGGTCGCGATCGTCGAAATCGGTTGGCACATGGATCTCGCGGGGCAAGAATGACGCGCGCGCTTCATGCATCCGAAGATCCGCGGGCGGAACACTCGCGCCTCCGTCCGCACTGCCGTAGTACTGAACCAAAACGTCGCTGAGAAACTCGGCGGGATTAAAATCGTCTGGCGAAAGATCTTCCCAGAAAAATTCGCGACGCCCAACGATGTCACCTTCACGCATGGTGAAGAGTTGCAGCGCCAGCCGCTGGCCTTCGCGATAGTATCCAAAGATGTCGATGTCGCTTTCGCTGGTCGTCGCCATCTTCTGCTGCTCGGAAAGTTTGATTACAGTCTTGCGCAGATCGCGATATTTAGCCGCGAGTTCGTAGCGCATCTCTTCGGACGCGTGCAGCATTCGCGCTTCAAGTTTGTCGGCCAATTCCGTGTTGCGACCCTCCAGCAGCATGCGCACGTCGCGCACGGCCTCCTGATATTCTTCCGGCGCGCACAGACCCTTAACGCACGGCCCGAGACAGCGTTTGATGTGGTATTCCAGACACGGACGCGGCGCTTTGCCATCGATCTCAATGTCGCAGGTACGCAGTTGAAAGGTGCGATTGATCAAATCGATCGTGCGACGCGCCATCGCGGCCGGCAAAAACGGACCAAAATAAAGCGCGCCGTCGTTTTGGATCCGGCGAGTGATCACGCATTTTGGAAACGGTTCGTTGACCGTTAGCTTCAGATGCGGATACGACTTGTCGTCCTTTAGCTTGTAATTGAAATACGGTTGGTGCTTCTTGACGAGCGAGGCTTCGAGGATGAAAGCTTCAACTTCATTGTCGGTAACGATGAATTCAACGTCGGCAATCTGTTTGACCAACTCCCCAGTCTTAATTCCGTAACTAAATTCGCCGGCGCGGCTTGATTGAAAATACGAACGCACGCGATTGCGCAGGTTCTTTGCTTTGCCGATATAGATGATCTTGCCCGCCGCGTCTTTATGCAGGTAAACGCCGGGCGAAGTGGGAATTTCTTTGAGCTTTTCGTCTAGAGTCACTAAGTTCCCGAAAGATATTTTAGCGGACTTTGTTGGCCTTACGAAGTTGGCGTGAACCTAACCTCACGCAACCTGAATCCGCGCAAACTCGCAATGAGGTACCAGCGAAGAATTTGTTCGCCATCCCTGTTCACTGCTCGTTACCTCGCAATGTTAGAATTTGAATGAGTAGATGAAACCGTTACATCTCACAGCGTTATTACCGGCGGAACTGTGTGAGTTTGTGGCTGCGCTCGGCGAGCCACCTTTTCGCGCGCGGCAGATTTTTGCCGGAATTCATCATCGGCGTTTGCGTTCCCTCGACGAGATGACTGATCTGCCAAAGGAACTCCGCGCAAAGCTCGGCGAGCGTACAGTCGTTTCAACCTTGAGGCTGGAATCGCGTTTCCTTTCGACTGACGGTACGCGACGTTACCTATTCAAGACGCATGACAATTTGCCGGTTGAGACAGTTTTCATTCCCGAAGAGCATCGTGACACGATTTGCTTTTCTTCACAGTCGGGTTGCCCCTTGCAGTGCACGTTCTGTTTGACTGCGCAGCTTGGTCTGCTGCGAAACCTGACGGCGGGCGAGATCGTCGAACAGATCGCTATTGCCTTGAACGATGCGTACGGTGTCGGCGTGAGAACGCCGCGGGGCACGAACCTGGTGGGCATGGGCGCCGGCGAACCCTTCCTCAATTTCGAGGCTCTGATGAAAGCGATTCGTATCATGTCTGAACCGAGCGGCCTGCACGTTGTGCCCAACCGCGTCACGATTTCGACAGCGGGCGTCGTGCCGCGCATTCGCGAACTGGCGACAATTCCCAAGCGGCCACATCTCGCTGTCTCGCTGGCGGCGCCGACCGATGAATTGCGCAACCAGCTGATGCCTATTAATAAGAAATGGCCGCTGAAGGAACTTCTGTCTGCCTGCAAAGACTTCGAGAAGTCTCTGAAACCGGGCGAGCGATTTACATTTGAATATGTGATGCTTGATGGCGTGAACGATTCCGACGTGCACGCGCGGCAGCTTGCTAATCTTTTGAATCGTCATCAATTGCGCGCCAAGATAAATCTGATTCCGCACAATCCCGCAGAGCCTTTGCCTTATCAACCTTCATCGGGGTCACGCATTGAAGCTTTCCGCGAGATTCTCGAATCGAAAGACATTCATGTGTTCGTGAGAAGACCACGCGGTCGCGACATTCTGGCGGCTTGCGGACAGTTGGCGGCCCGCGAATCCTCAAGTCTCCTCCGTGGGAATCACGTTGTCGGATGATTGGCACTCAAGAAGCTTTCGACGGTAGAATGACTGGCGGTACTTGATCAGGAGACAATGGCGCTACCACAAGAATATCTGCCGGCCTTAACCGGGGAACAGTATCTGGAAATCGAACGATTCTCGGAGATCAGGCACGAGTATTTGGACGGTTTGGTCTACGCAATGGCAGGCGAGAGTCGCGATCACAGCAGAATCTGTTTCAATCTGGCTGTAATTGTCGGCAGGCAACTCCAAGGCACCGCGTGCGAAGGTTTCTCGCCCAACATGAAAGTCAGAACCGGCATCGGCGGATTGTACGCCTATCCGGATCTGATGATCGTTTGCGGTGAAGCTGTTTTTCACGACGAGCATGGCGACGTGCTGCTCAATCCCACGGTCATCTTCGAGGTTCTGTCGCCATCGACTGAAAAATACGATCGTGGCGAAAAGTTTCGTCGCTATCAACAGATCGAATCATTACAAGACTACGTTATGGTGTCGCAGGACCAGGCACGCATAGAGCATCATCATCGGCAAACAGACGGGATGTGGACAGCAACGGAAGTAAAGGGACTTGACGAAGGGCTGGTTCTGTCTTCGATCGATTGCCGCATTCCCCTGGCCGAGGTTTATCAACACACTAAAGTGGGAATATGAACTCGATGCGCGGAGAGTGATTTAATTCTGAACACTGGTAAAGAGAGTATGAGACAAATTGCCAAACTTATTCTGATCGCGACTCTGGTCGTTTTTCCTCAAAGCTTTCAGGCTGCCCCCACGCCTGAACCAAATATTGGCGTCAACGGCTACTTCGCGAGTGATAAAGCACAACGCGGACGCATCATCCAAGCCGCGGTCGTGATGGAAATTCCCTCTGGTTATCACGTCAATGCCAATCGACCACTCAACAAGTATTCGATTCCCACGGCGCTGAAGATTGACGCGTCGGGCGGCGTCAGGGTTGGCCCAGTCATGTATCCGCACGCGATCGTGCGCAAGCTCAAAGCCACTAACAACGAACCGCTGGCGGTTTATGAGGGACGCGCCATTCTGCGTTTCAATCTGACTGTGCCGGCCAGCTATCAGGGCTCGGTGAGTCTGAATTTGCATTTGAGATTTCAAAGCTGCAACGACGAAGTCTGTTTTCCGCCTAAGACGCAGGAAGTGAATATGGGCATCGAGGTGGTAGGCCCAAACGATCGGGTGCAACGCACCAACGGCTGGGTTTTTGGCAGACGATAGATGTTGGCATCGCCCGCGGAAGTGATCGCGAGCCCCCAATCGCCGACAGCATGTCGGTAATCGAGATAAATGGTCAGGAAAGGAATGTCAAATAATGAGCGAACAAGACAACATCGCGGTAGTCCAGAAGGCTTACAACAACTTCAAAGAGGGGAACATCCAGGGCCTTCTCGATCTGATGCCGGATAACGTGACCTGGCAGTTGCCGGAGATTCAGGGCGTTCCGTTCGCCGGGAAGCGCTCGGGCCGAGAGTCGGTACGAGAATTTTTTGTGGGCGTGGAAGCAAACCAGGAAACTTTGGAATTCGCGCCGCGCGAGTTTGTCGCTCAAGGCGACAAAGTCGTTTCACTCGGCCACTATCGTTGGCGGGTCAAGAGCACCGGCCAAGAATACAGCAGCGACTTTGCACACGTGTTCACGGTTAGCGACGGCAAGATCACCGGCTTTCAGGAATATACAGACACCGCATCAGCCGCTCGGGCCTATCAAAGATCCGCAGCAGCGTGATGGCATCAGCCTTGATTCAGGGTTGGCTGGTGCTTTCGGCCAATTACCGACATTAACCGTCCGACGCGGCCGTGAAGGGCCTTTTCGTGCCGGTAGGAAAAGAAAAGATCTGTTCGATCCATCGTGCACAGTGGGGCCGTGTGAATGCGATCAGGTGAGACTCCGGCATTGATCAGTTGATCGCGATTGGCCTTTTGCAGGTCGATGTGTGCGTGACCATCACGCGTAGCCGCGAACAGATAATCGGATTGGGGAAAGCGCTCTTTGTATAAGTCGATGACGTCGCTGCCGACTTCATAACAACAGACGTTTGCGGCCGGCCCAATCGCGGCGCGCATGTTTGCGGCGGGCGCGCCATACTCGCGTTGCATTTGCTCGATCGCGCGCCTCACGATTGAGGCCGACGTTCCGCGCCAGCCGGCATGAACGGCTGCAAACGAGTGGGTCACCGGATCACCTATTAGGATGGGAACGCAATCGGCAGTCTTAACCGCTAGAAGAATTCTCGGAGTGTTGCTGACGAGCGCATCGCAGTATTGATCGTCGCCAAGAACGCCGGGCTTTGGTTTCGCTTCCTGCGGATCGTGAACGACGCGAATATCCGCGCTGTGAATTTGCCAACAACCGGCCAGCGTCCAGACGCCTTCGAAGAGCTTGAGAAAGCGGCGCCGGTTCTCATAAATATTTTCTGCTTCGTCTTCATTGAAACCGGCAAGGTTCAGCGCGTCCCGCGGGAAAGGACTGACGCCGCCCCCCCGGGTTGAAAAAGCATTCGTGAAACCGTCCTGTTCCAGAGGCGCGCAAATCAAAGCGCGCACACCGTCGTGTTCGCGCCAGTAGAAGCCGGCACTTTCAATCGCGGGGTTATCTGTGATCATTTCCATCGGAGTGGACATCATCGAAGTACGCCGTGTCCGCGAAACCATCGAGCGCACACCGCGTTTTGCCGCGCGTGTATTCACCGCAGCCGAACGCGCTTATTGTGAATCGCGCGGCGCGGTGGCTCCGCAACATTATGCCGCGCGCTTCGCGGCAAAAGAAGCGGCCCTGAAAGCTCTGCAAACCGGCTGGAGCGGAGGAATCAGTTGGCAGGACATCGAAGTGACGGCAAAAGAATCCGGCGCGCCCGTAATTTTATTTCACGGCCGCGCGCGCGAACTCTACGAGCAGACTGGCGCGACTGCGGCGCATCTTTCGATTGCCCACACGACTGAGCATGCGATTGCGGAAGTGGTGCTGGAGAAGGTTTAGCTGAGTTGCGTCTCAACGAATTGGTTAGCCCCGTAGGGGCCGGATGTATATAGATCCGAGGCGATCACAACTCCCTAAGCTCCTTTGGGAGCGTAATGTGTCTTTCGACAGTCGGATATTTGGCTCCTAAAGGAGTCCCGGTATTGATTTGAAGAACAGAGCTATAAACATCCCACTCCTAGCGGAGTGAGCGCGGGCGAGATTACCGCCCTATGCCTCTCATTTCATTCACCAGAACTTTCCGGCCACCCTCATCGGTATCAACTCGCGTCTCGCGCAGAAGCGAGAATGCATCCGGGAAATACCTCTGTTGCTTCATCGGTGATCTGGGGGCTTCAGATCTGGCGACCGCTGCCGTCTCGACGCTTGGCTCGGAATTCATCAAGTCAAAATAAACATTGTGACGATAGCATTCAGAAGTCGGCGCTTGAATCGTGAGAAGCGCCAGGCGTTCGTGCATTGGACATTTGCCGGTAGCTAATTCCTCCGTTTCGGGATCGATCTCCACGATCGAAATTCCTTCTGGTTGATCGAATGATTTGCCGCCGAGCTCAGGTCGCAAATCGACGGCTGCCTTCATGAACTCAGTCCAGACTGGCAAGGCCGCTGCCGCGCCCGTCAATCCTAACTGCTGGTTATCGTCGAATCCGATCCAGACGGCGCACACCAGATTGGGCGTGTAGCCAACGAACCAGCCGTCGCGGGACGTGCCCGTTTTGCCGGCGATCGCCGTCTTCTTGATCGATCCGCGCGCCGCCCGGGCGGTACCGTGATCGATCACTCCTTCCAACATGTCTGTGATTATGAAAGCAGTCGAGGGTTTGATGATCTGAGTGGTTTCGTCCGTTGCGATCGCCGGCTCGATAATGGTGGAACTAATTCGCCTTCCTCCGTTAGCGAGGACCGCATAAGCTGTCGCGATCTGCAAAGGAGTAACTTCCGTGGTCCCCAGCGCGAGCGCCGGATAAGGAGTCGGACGCGGCAAGCCAAACGCAAGGGCGGTGTTTGCGACGCGCGCCAAACCCGTTTGCATTGCGACGTCCACCGTCACGACGTTGAGTGATTTGATTAAGCCGGTGCGCATCGGCACGTCGCGCATCGAAAAACCGCCGCCGTAATTCGCGGGCCGATACTTGAGGTTGCGATCGTAAATGAATGCTCGCGGCGCATCCCTGAACATCGCCAGTGGCGACATACCACTCTCGAGTGCGGCGGCATAGACGAAGGGCTTGAAGACCGAACCAGGTTGCCGTTTCGCATCCGTCGCGCGATTCAGTTGCGATTCGGCATAATTTCTGCCGCCAAGCATCGCCAGGACATTTCCGGTTTTTGGATCGAGCGCGACTAGCGCCGCCTCTGGTCGTAGGCCGCGCGATTTGTAAGCTTCGTCGAGATGATCCAGTTGATGCTTGACTGCTTGCGCCGCTAGTTGCTGTAAATCGAGATCGAGCGTGGTGACTATAGGAGCGCCGACATCCTGTCGGCGGTCCGCAGACATCCTGTCCGCGTCATCGTAATCGCTTGCAACTTGTTCAGCTTTCGTCTGCGCCCTCGCTGAAGCGCGGGCTTCTGACACGCGATTCACATAATCGATGAAGTATGGTGCGACTGATTCACGCGCCGGATCGAAGTCGGCGATGGTTAGCGACTCTCTGGCCGCTTTCGCTACCTGGTCCAGCGTAATGAAACCGTCGCGGGCCATCGTTCCCAACACTGTGTTGCGTCGCGCTTGAGCAGCATCAGCGTGTTGGACGGGTGAATAGCGTGAAGGGCTTTGAATCATGCCGGCAATCGTGGCGGCTTCGGCCAGCGACAAATCACCGAGTGGTTTTCCAAAATAGACGCGTGCTGCCTGATCGACACCGCGCACGGCAAACGCGCCGCGCTGGCCCAAATAAATCTCGTTGCAGTAGAGCGCGAAGATTTCTTCCTTCGATAAACGACGTTCGATGGTCAATGCCAGCACGGCTTCCGCGTACTTGCGGCGTAACGTTCGCGCAGGCGTGAGGTAAGTGTTTTTGACAAGTTGCTGGGTAATGGTCGAGCCGCCCTGGCCCATACGCTCGTCGCCGGCGTTTCGCAGCAGCGCGCGGGCAACGCCGAAAACATCCACGCCATGGTGATCAAAGAACCGTCGGTCTTCAATTGAAGTAATCGCGTGTACGAGAACAGGTGGAAGATCTTTGAACGAAAGTTGATTGCGCGTACCTCCCTTCATCGAGGCATCGCTCGTCAAAGATTCCGGCGCAATGGTGAAGGAATCAAGCGTGACGTCATCGCCGATCAGTTCCGCGATGCGATCGTCTGGTCCGATGTTAATTTGCACGATCGCGGGAAAGCCGCTAGCGGTGTTGGGCCGCAACGCAATAGTATTGTCGCGCAAAGTGAAACTGCCATTCCAAATCTCGCCGCCGTCTTCGCTCTCGATATAGCCAGCGCGCCGCAAGACTGCCGCCAATGAAACGTTTGAGAATTTCTGACCGGGCCGGAGCGTGCGTGGCGCCGCATAGATTCCGGCGCGGCTGATGAGATAACCGTGTGCTAGCCGGGCGTCAACGATCCTTGCATAAGCGCGATAGGAATGGATAAAGAAAGCGCTGCAGGAAACCAACGCGATTAAAAGGGCCGCAATTGAAAGACGAAGCCAACATCTGTTTCGTTGATTGGCGCGGCCACGAAGGCGTTTGCGGTTTTCTCCAGTCCAGAGGTTTACGACTGGGTCAACGAAGCGTTCTTTGGTTCTTAGTCCCATTTATGGGCTGCTCTATATTCAACTTCTTCAGCCTAAAGGCTTTTGAACTTTATGACCCCGGCGTGAAGAGTCTGGTGTCAAAAGCCGTGTCAGAACCCGGAGCGGTTCGACGGGATCACAAAATCAAGCCGAATTACAGGATCCCGTCGCTCTGACACATCTCTGAACGCCTGGTCTAAAGCAAAGAGCGATCCATCAGTTCAATCCGTTACCTGGTGAAAACTATTAATGGCGGTGGAATTCTTGAGGGCTACCGAACGGTGTGTTTAGACGCGAGACTTGTCCGGCGTTCCGAAGCAAGGCGGACAAGTCCGCCTGCTAAACGCAAACCATGGCTGGTTTCTCTTTCAGAGTGTGTGGTTTGAGGATCGCGTTGATCCTATCAATCGATTCCAAGCCGGCCTCGTAACCAATTCTTAAAAGTTCTTCTGCGCGGCGGGTTTGATCCCAGCGAATGTGGCCAACTCGCGGGGTGATAAGGATATCGGCATTGTCTCGCTCCTGATTTGAAACGATACGCTCGACGGCTACGAAGGTTTGCGTAAGTACACCGAGCGCTGTCTTCGGACGATCCATGAACTTGGCGCCATCTGCTCCTACATCCACGGCAATCACAATGTCAGCGCCGAGTTCGCGCGTGTAACGGCTTTAGTTCTTCGAAACGCGTCACCGGCAACCGAGCGCGCAGGAAATCTTCCATGCGGGCATTTGACTGCAAGCCTAAACGCGAGAAAGAAAACCGGGCCGTATGACGCCAACGAAACCTGCGCGCCATTGCTTCAAGTTCCGAGATTGAAAGTCCGGCTGCATAGGCGCCGCCAATCAAAGCACCGGCGGACGCGCCGGCAACGGCATCGATGGAAATATTGTGCTCTTCGACAGCGCGCAGCACGCCGACGTGCGCGATGCCGCGCGCCGCCCCACCGGAAAGGGCGAGGCCAATGCGTGGGTGAGCGATCATTTTCCATTTGTCATTTGACATTTGCTATTTATCATTTCAACTTCCGCAGCCGCTTAGCACGAAGATTTGTCGCCACGCGTGTGCAGCGAACAAGTCTGACTATCTAATCTTTCCAAATGGCAAATGAAAAATGTCAAATGACAAATGGAAAATATTTTTAAGCACTCAGCTCATTCACCATCGATCAGACCGGATTCAGGATCACAATCTCGGTTCCCGGCTGCTCTCTCAGATTATCAACAAACTTATCGATTTCTGACTCAATTTTTTCTTCGATCAGAACGTGTTCGATGCGGTCGCGCACCTGTTCGAGCGTGGGTACGATGCGCCCGCTGCCTCGCAAACGCCCGTAATCTTGATTGTAACGATCAGCAATCTCCTTGGCGCTGGGGGGCAGCTCGAAGGCGCGAAAACGAAAGTCCAGATAGTTTTCAATTGTCACGCGGTCGCGCAGGATGGCGTCCAACTGTTCAGCGGTCTGACCCACGCTCTTCATGCGCTCTTCAAGTAGGGCCCGCGAACCAATCCCTTGCACCAACTGATCGCGTTTTTGTCTTACCTGATCCTCAATTTTCTGCATGGCCTCTGGAGTATTAGCCGGCGGCAGCTTGCGCGCCTCTTGCAAAATCAACAATTGATCTTCCACAGTGCGCAAGGCTTTATTGAGCTGCTCCGAACCAGGTCTTGCAGAGAACGGCGTACTGGGTTCGAGAGTTAGCTGCCACACGAGATCTGAATAAGTAATCAGGTCAGGAGTCGCGCGCGACCCGTTGGTAACCGTGGCCACCATTTTGTCGGCAATGGTTTGAGCGGGCGCGGGGGAGCAAAGAGCAAATAGCAAAGAGCAAAGGGCCAGGAGCAAGCGCGAAGAAATTGCAAATTGCAAATTGCAAATTGCAAATTGAAAATTGGTCGGCAGGCCAAGCGCGTAGTTGTGTATGAATGATCTTACCCACTCGCGTGGCGAAGTTAATAGATCGTTCGATTCATTCGGCATCGTGATTTTCCTCCGACCCAATTTGCAATTTGCAATTTTCATTTTTCAATTTGCATTTTCCCGTTTTCCCGCTAGAACGTCTGCGTGAAACGAAACTGAATTTGGCCCTGATGCAGGCGGTAGTTTGCCGCGAATGGAGAGCCGGTATTCAGATTCTGCGGAATCAAAAACTTCGTCGGATTCAAAAGATATCCGTAATCAACCGCCAGTGCGCCACCCAGCGGAGTCTTGACGCGAAAGCCGAGGCCGACCGTGTGACTCCAGCGCACACGGAGATTTTGGGCGTTCAGGTCTTCAACGAAATTGCCGGTCGGTGTAATCGGTTTCGGATGAAGGATGTCGCTAATGCTGCGGAATACGTTGCCGCCGTCGTAAAACGGAACGGCTTGCAAATCGGGCGTGACCGGCACCCGCGCTTCCAGATTCATCACCACCATTGCGTTGCCGCCGATCGGCACCGTGAATGGATTTAGTCCGATTAATTTTCCCTGGCGATCCCGAAACAGTCCCTGCGGCACAATCACCTGTCGCGGCCCGGCTTCTTCAAAACCAAATCCGCGCAGGGTCGTCGAGCCGCCGGAAAAGAAACGCTCGCTGATCGGCAACAGGCGATCGAAGTCATCGATGCGCCCGTTGCCATTCCGATCTCTCGGAGTAAACGATTGGGCCAACCCGACCGTCAGATTGCCGGCGAATACTGTATGTTGTAATTGATCGAACTTGTAATAAGTGTGATAGGTCGATAGAAACTTGCTGAAACTTGTGTTCCCGCCGAGCGTGCGCGCCGCAAAACTGTAATCCGCCGAGAGATATTGACCGCGAGTCGCATCCAGTTGGTTGTAACGACACACTTCGCCCGAACGCGAAAGGGTTTCTTCCTCACCGGTGAAACTTCCTGGCAGCCTTCGCTCGCAACGCTGGCGCGTGTCGTAGACGAAGGACGTGCCAAAGCGCGAGAGGCGCACAATTTCATCCGGCTGCAAGATGTCCCGAATCAGAAGACTGTCGATGTTGCGCAGGCGAACGTCCTCGTAGCTATAGCGGAAAAAAACTATGCTGTGCGATTTCTGACTTAAAACTCTTTGGGTTTCGAGGTTGAAGCCGACGCGGTCGATCGTCGGTTGCCCCACGCGGTTTCCCAGCACGTCGATCGGATTTCCTTTGGCATCGAGCCGCTGCACAACCCCGAACGTGCCGCGGTCGATAGTCGAGCGGAAGAAGCGCGTGATGGTCGAGTCGCGCAGATACTGAGCTGAGATTGCCAGCGGCGCGAATTGCCGCTTGCCGTAGCGGATAAAGCGCGGATCGAGAAATTCAAAACGCAGCAATTGCTGGCGCTGGCTGGCGCGCAGGCGAATCGCTGCTGAACGCAGCTTGTTCATGAAGTTAACGTTTGTCAGTTCCAGCAAGCCGAGCGCGCCGAAATCGGTCGAGTAACCGCCGCCATATTCGACCACGCGCGGTTTCTTCTCTTCGACATCAATGATCACGTCGTACTTTTTCGCTCCGCCCGGCGCATCGCCCGCCGGTTGTTGGCTAA
>QHXG01000009.1 GCA_003222845.1 Acidobacteriota bacterium
AGAAAAAATTGAAACAGAGCATCGCCAGCACTGATGCGATGAGCGCGGGTCCACTCCTGCCGAGTATGGCGACGAAGAGGACGATCAGCAGATAGCCCAACCCGACCGTCGTCGAATTGATTTGTTGGCGGAAGGGCAATATCAGAATTGTGCCAATGCCAACGGCAAGCACGGCACTCAGGTATCGAAGCCATCTTGAAATTGTCAACGGCTGCTGCATCCGCTCATTGTACGTCTCGGTTCTGTAACTCATTCGCCCGGGTTGAACCGATACCCGATCCACGGTTCGGTGAGAATGTAGCGCGGCTCCGAAGGATCCGGTTCGATCTTCTTTCGCAGTTGGCCGATGAATACCCGCAAGTATTCATTCTGCTCGGTGTAATCGCCGCCCCACACGGCTCCCAGCAACGCCCGATGTGTCAGCACCTTTCCCGCATTGCGCACGAGGTGGACCATCAGGTCGAATTCTTTCGGCGTTAAGTGAATTTCCTTGCCGCTCTGAGTGATGGTGTGGGCTTCCAGGTCGATACGAAAATCGCCGACCTCGAGCATCTGGGACCTGGAATCGGTGGCCGGTTGTCGCCGCAATGCTGCGCGAATCCGCGCCGACAGTTCGTCCATCCCAAAGGGCTTGGTCACATAATCGTCCGCGCCGGCGTCGAGCGCTTGAACTTTGGTTTGCTCCTCGCCTCTGACTGAAAGAACTATGATTGGAACCTCGGATGTGGCTCGCAGTCGGCGGCATAATTCGAGGCCACTGATGTTCGGCATTGCGAGATCGGTGATCACCAGGTCCGGGGGCCAGTCATGAAAAGTCTGCAGCGCAAATTCACCATCACCCGCGACGCGCACATCATAGCCCTTAGCCATTAAGCTACGTCGCAACACCCGGGTGAGCTGCGGCTCGTCATCGACTACCAAAATGCGCTGCTTTCCTTCCGCCATCGTCAGGTCTTTCCGTCATCCCCGGCTGGCAATTCAACTACGAACCTGGCGCCTTTATTCCCGGCGGCGTCTTCGATCCAAATATGGCCGCCGTGCGCCAGGACAATTCCGTGCGCGATCGCCAAACCCATGCCCGTTCCTGAGGACTTACGATCGCCCAGGTCGCCGTCTCGCATGGCTCGGAAGAACCTTTCGAAAACACGTTCGCGCGCGTCAGCCCGAATCCCGGGACCCTCGTCCTCCACACTCAAAAGAATCGTCCTTTCGTCGCCGGGGATAGCGCGTACCCTGATCGGGCTGTTCGGCGGCGAGTACTTCGCGGCGTTATCAACTAACGTGTAGATGACTTCGGCGATGGTATGTTCGTCGACCTTGATGGATGGCAACTCGTCTTCGATCCAGACTTCGAGTCGATGGTCTCGTGTCCGCGGTTCAGCCCGCTTTAGGGCCGCAGCGATGATTTCATCGATTGGGCACCATTGCCGGCGCAAATGCATTTCGCCGGCGTCGATACGTGCCAGCTTCGTCAAGCCCTCGATGAATCGATCGAGACGATCGGCTTCTTCATCGATGACTTCGAGCATTTCCTTGCGGCCTTCAGGGTCGAGCTGCGACACGATTTTGTCACGTTCGATCGCATAAAGGTCGGACAGTAACGTCGTGACAGAGGCCTTGATTGAAGTGAGCGGTGTGCGCAGGTCGTGGGTTACAGCGTCAAGCAAAGCAGACTTGAGTCGCTCGCTTTGTTTCAAAGCTTTCGCCTGGCTGGATCTTTCAAAAGAATCCTGCAGCTCGTAATACAAGCGCTCGACCTCGCGTTTGGCGGCTTCAGCCTCTTCGGCTCTTCGCTTTGCGCGCGCAGAAAGTTGACCGGCAGTAAAAGCTGTAATCAGGAAAGCCACGAACGCGATCCAGTTATGAGGGTCTCTGATTGTGAAAGTGCCAAACGGAGGCAGGAAGAAGAAGTTCAAGCAAACCAAACCTAACAACGAAGCAAATACCGCTGGACCTGAGCCCCACGCCGTGGCCACGAACAGAATCAACAGCAGGAAGGCCAGGGCCACCGTGGTCGGATTGATCTGTTCGCCCAACAGCTTTAGGATGCCGGTGCCGGCCGCGATACCGATCAGAGCCGCGCAGTAACCAAACCATACTCTGCGGAAGAGTCTAGGCAACACGCGCTACCTGTTCCTCTCGATCTCGAACAATGCGTCCGGAAGCGACCGGTTGTCTGCGGCCGAACCGATCTCGCAGGTTATCGATGATAGCCGGCGCGAACAGTCCGAAAAAAACTGGATAGGCGAATAACACTCTGAGGCCTCCAATCAGCGTGTGCCGGATCAGTTGCGCGTAATCCGCAATCGAAGGTTTGAATCTCAGCAGACCGAGACGACGGTCCGCGCCGAGATCGATTAGGCTGTCGATTAGACAGCCGACAGCCCCAACCTTTTTCATAAATCGTCGCAGGCCTTGGTGCTCGCGGTTGAGCGAAGATCGAATTAGCAGGTAAGAAACGTCGGCGGTGAGCGCGCCTACGGCTTTCCTAAGCCGTATCAGTTCGCAAATTGATGTGGCACCTCGTTCGCGCAAAACTCGTTGATACAACCGGCCGAGTTTTTCCTCTATCGAGAAATAAGCGTCTTTGCTAATCTTACTTTTCAGCGTCTCCGTTACCAGCCTCACATCAGAGTTAATGCAGGCTTCGTCAAAGCAAACCTCTCGCGTTTTGAGATACTCGAGTACCAGTCGCCCGGTCTCGATGTGCGCTGAGTCAAGCGCATTGTCTATCACACCGATGAAAAGATAGTAGGAAAGCAATCGATCCTTCGCAGTGGCGCGATTGCAGTTGATGCCGAAGGAATCAATGCACCGAATAATGCGATCGGGGATGCGAATGAAGTGCGCGTACTTTGGATCGTCGGCAATTGCGCGATAGGCAGTTTGAATGTCGGGCCGCAGATTCTCAATTGAAGTAATTTGGGTTGCGTGTATCGGAAACAATATCGGGAGAGTTTTTTCGAAGCTCGGTGAAAAAATGATCGCGCTTGCCAGATCCCTTTCATTCCTGCTTCGCGTGCCCATTTCGTTCTCAGATTCTAACTAAGTTCTGCCTCGATGAACATCTCATGGTTTTGCGAAGTCGTCCTGGGTGTAATTAAAAAGTGAGAGTCGGCCGGAGGAAGAGCAACTCTATCGTTACAGAACCGCGAGCGGTAGCGACCGGCCCTTTGCTTGTTGAAGAAGTCAGCCTGAGACTAAAGGCCGGTCGCTACCGCCGCGGTTCTGTAACGTCTGGTCGGTCCCATCCCTTCTAAAAGCGACAGTTAAGCTAAACTTGACGAAAAAGTAAAGAATGCTATAATCAGGGCGAATCTCGAGGAAAGCCAAGGTAAAGTGAAGATTTCGGCTCATGAAGAATACGGTTTGCGCTGTCTGGTTCAACTGGCGCGCGCTGAAACCAAAGGTGAGTCGCTGACACTCGCTCAGATTGCGGAGCGCGAAGGTCTGTCGGTCGCCAACGCCGGCAAACTGATGTGGATTATGAATAAAGCTGGACTAGTGCAGTCGCAACGCGGCGCGAGCGGCGGCTACACGTTGGCCCGGCCCGCCGCGGAGATTCGGCTCAATGAAGTCATTCGCATTCTGGACGAGGACACGGTGGATCAGTTTTGTAAGACCCACACAGGCGTGCTTGACGCGTGCATTCACACGAGCGACTGCGGCATTCGGCCGGTAATCGTGGGACTGCATGAGATTGTGCAAAGTGCTTTGTCAGAGATAACGCTGGCGCAACTGGTTGGCACAGAAGCCAACGTTGACGCCACCTTGCATAAGATTCAAAAGTTGCAGGTTCGATTGGGATCGATGCGGACGGCCCATTGATAGATAAGTTCAGAGTTCAAAAGCGTTTGAGCTTGAGGATAAGAGATGAGTACTGCTGAGATATTAACAAACAGGGAATACAAATACGGTTGGGTTACCGACATTGAGTCGGAGACGATCCCGCGCGGACTGAGCGAGGACACGGTTCGTTTGATCTCGCAGAAAAAGAGCGAGCCCGAATGGATGCTCGAATTTCGTCTGAAAGCCTATCGCAATTGGCTGAACATGCAGGAGCCGCGCCACTGGCCGAACATTGCGTTTCCGGAAGTTAACTATCAAGACATCATCTATTACAGCGCCCCTAAGCAGAGAGCAGCGAAAGTGAGTCTGGACGAAGTTGATCCCGAACTCTTGCGCACGTTCGACAAACTGGGCATTCCTTTATCAGAACAAAAACAGCTTGCCGGCGTTGCCGTCGACGCAGTTTTCGACTCAGTTTCGGTCGCGACGACCTACAAAGAAAAATTGAAGAAGCACGGTGTGATCTTTTGTTCGTTCAGCGAGGCGGTACGAGAGTACGCGGAAATTGTTCGCAAGTATCTGGGCTCGGTCGTGCCGACGAATGACAATTTCTATGCGGCGCTGAACAGCGCAGTGTTTTCGGATGGAAGTTTCTGCTTTATCCCGAAGGGCGTGCGTTGTCCGATGGAGCTGTCGACTTACTTCCGCATCAACAATTCTGAATCGGGGCAGTTCGAGCGCACGCTGATTGTGGCCGAAGAGGGTTCGCACGTTTCGTACCTCGAGGGCTGTACGGCGCCCAAGTTTGATAAGAACCAACTGCACGCTGCAGTGGTTGAATTGGTGGCGCTCGACGACGCCGAGATCAAATACTCGACCGTGCAGAATTGGTATGCGGGTGATGAGCAGGGCGTGGGAGGTATCTACAACTTCGTGACCAAACGCGGAAAGTGCGCGGGTCGCAATTCAAAGATTTCGTGGACGCAGGTCGAAACCGGTTCGGCGATCACCTGGAAGTATCCGTCGTGCATCCTACAGGGCGATAACTCGGTCGGCGAATTCTATTCGGTCGCGCTGACAAATCACGCGCAACAGGCCGACACCGGTACGAAGATGATCCACCTTGGCAAGAACACCCGCTCGACGATCATCTCGAAAGGAATCTCGGCAGGCCATGCTAACAACAGTTATCGCGGCCTGGTAAAGATTATGCCGAAGGCCGAGAACGCGCGGAACTATACGCAGTGCGATTCGATGCTGATTGGTTCGGACGCCGGCGCGAACACGTTCCCGTACATCGAAGTGATGAACAACAGCTCCCAAGTCGAGCATGAAGCTTCGACTTCGCGCATCAGCGAAGAGCAATTGTTCTATCTGATGCAGCGGGGCATCTCGCAAGAGGATGCAGTCTCGCTCATCATCAACGGTTTTTGTAAGGATGTCTTTCTGCAACTCCCGATGGAGTTTGCGGTTGAAGCGACGCGCCTGCTGGGTTTGAAGTTGGAAGGTGCGATTGGTTAAAGCTGGTGAATGGTAAATCGTGAATAGTAAATGGTAGTTGGTGAAGTCTGGCCCGTTCCATTCACCAGTTACCATTCGCTATTCACGTTTTTTTGGAGTCAATTCAAGTGTTGGAAATACGAAATCTATACGCATCGGTTGATGGCAACGAAATCCTAAAAGGCATCAACCTCAAAGTTAACAAGGGCGAAGTGCACGCCATCATGGGTCCGAATGGTTCGGGCAAATCGACGCTGGCGAAGGTGCTCGCTGGGCATCCATCGTACGAAGTGACGCGCGGCGAAGTGCTGTTCGAAGGCAAGAACCTTCTGGAGCTTTCCCCCGATGTGCGCGCGCGCGAAGGCGTCTTTATGGCGTTTCAATATCCGATCGAAGTCCCCGGTGTTTCGAACGCGCAGTTCCTGCGTTTGGCTTATAACGAAAAGCAAAAGCACCTGGGCCAGGAGGAACTCGATCCGCTGGAATTCAAGGATTTGCTGAAGGAAAAGGCAAAGATTGTTGAAATGGAAGCGAGTTTCATGACGCGCTCAGTCAACGAAGGCTTTTCCGGCGGCGAGAAAAAGCGCAACGAGATTCTTCAGATGGCCGTGCTCGATCCGAAACTGTCAGTGCTGGATGAGACCGATTCCGGTCTGGACATTGATGCGCTGAGAATCGTGGCTGAAGGCGTCAATAAACTTCACGATCCAAATAAAGCCGTGATTCTGGTCACGCACTATCAGCGTTTGCTCAATTACATCACGCCTGACTTCGTACACGTGCTTTCGGCCGGCCGGATTGTCAAAGAGGGCGGCAAGGAACTCGCGCTGGAACTGGAAGAGAAGGGTTACGACTGGTTGAAGAACGGCAGCGTTGCCGCGGGCGCAAAATAGCAATGTCATCACAATTGGCAACACAGTCGAGTTCTTACAACACTGCCTTTCGAGCGTTGCTCGAAAAGACCGGGAACGCGGAACCTTCATGGTTGCGGCGGATGCGCGAGGATTCCTTTGCGCACTTTGAGCGCGTCGGCTTTCCCTCGGTCAAGGAAGAGGAATGGAAATACACGAACGTCGCCCCGATTGCGAAGCTGCAATTCGTGCCCGCGTTCGCCAACGGCCAACCGGGCGGCAACGGATTTGGAGCGTTCGTGTATGACGAAGCCCGGCGGAGCCGGCTGGTGTTCGTCAATGGAATGCTGCGGCGAGAACTGTCGTCGGTCGAGGCCTTGCCCGCAGGCGTTTCGGTGATCGACATTGGCGAAGCTTTAGCTAAAGGTCCGAACGAGACAAGTCTTCGTGAGAGTCTTGAACGCGCGGCTAAGAGCGAGAGCGGATTCACGGCGCTCAACACGGCACTGTTTTCCAGCGGCGCGTTCGTGTTTATTCCCGCCGGTGTTTCAGTCGCAGCGCCGATTCATCTCCAGTTCATTTCCGAATCCAGTCACGGGGCGGCGGCGGCATCGTTTCCGCGCGTGCTGGTGGTTGCCGCAGAGAACAGCGCCGCGACGATCGTTGAGAGCTATGCAAGTCCGGGCGAGAGCGTCTATTTAACGAACGCCATCGTCGAGGTTCGACTTGGCGCGGGCGCTCATGTGCAACATTTCAAAGTGCAGCGCGAGAGCACGAGCGCCTTTCACGTCGCTACGACTGATGCCGAACTGGGAGCGAACGCGAGGTACGACGCGACCACAATCAATATGGGTGCGGCGCTTTCGCGCCACACCATCGACGTAACGATGGACCATGAGGGCGCGGAATGCTGGGTTGATGGGCTATATATGGTTGACGCCAACCAGCACACCGACACGCATTCGATGATTGATCACCGGCAGCCGCACTGCACCAGTCATCAGCTTTACAAAGGCATTCTCGACGGCAAGTCGCGGGCGGTGTTCAATGGGAAAGTTTTTGTGCGTCATGGCGCGCAACTGACCAATGCGCAGCAAACTAACAAGAACCTGCTGTTGTCTAACGAAGCACAAGTGAATACCAAACCACAGCTCGAAATTTTTGCTGACGACGTGAAATGCGCTCATGGCGCCGCCGTCGGTCAACTGGAGGCGGACGAAATCTTCTATCTCGAGAGCCGTGGCATCAGGCCGGAACCGGCGCGCAATCTCTTGACGTATGGTTTTGCTGAAGAAGTAATCGAGAAGATCAAGATTGATTCGATCAGGCGCGAGTTGGATCAAGCGGTGCTGAACCGGCTGCACACGACGCTGTAGTTGAACTGATGGGAATCACCTACATCAACGGGAAAGTTAGCGGGCCTTCTGGCGAAGCCATTGCAAAGTTTTTGGTGGACAGCGGCGCGAGATATACATTGTTGCCCAACGCGACCTGGAAGAAGATTGGCCTTCAACCAAAACGTAGCATGCGGTTCGTACTGGCCGATGGTACCGAAGTCGAGCGGAATATTTCGGAATGTCTTATCAAGTTGCCACAGGGAGAGGGGCACACGCCGGTCATTCTCGGAGAAGAAAAAGACGCAGCATTACTAGGAGTGGTGACGCTCGAAGAACTGGGACTCGTCTTCAATCCATTCGAGCGCTCGTTGCAACCGGCGCAAATGACGCTTATGTCGGCGATGTAAAATCATGGCGGCAATAGTAGAAGAACTTATCTCCATCAGACCGAAGCCGAGCGACGGCTGGAATGTCGAACGCATTCGGAAAGACTTTCCGGTGCTGCGCCAGACCGTCAATGGGAAACCGCTCGTCTATCTCGATAACGCTGCTTCTTCACAAGTGCCGGTGATGGTGATCGAGCGCGGCGCGCAGTACATCGAACAGGAACACTCGAATATTCATCGGGGTGTTCATTATCTCAGCATGAGAGCCACGACCGCCTACGAAGGCGCGCGCGAGAAGGTTAAGCGATTCATCAACGCGCGCGATGTCAAAGAATGTATCTTCGTGCGCGGCGCTACCGAAGGCGTCAATCTGGTGATGCACGGCTATGGCCGCAAATTCATCGGCGAGGGAGACGAAATCATAATCTCGGCGTTGGAGCACCACGCCAACATTGTTCCGTGGCAGATGCTTTGCGAAGAGAGGGGCGCAAAGCTGCGCGTGATTCCGATGAATGATGCGGGTGAGTTGTTGATGGACGAATACCAGGCGTTGCTGAATGAGAGAACAAAGTTTGTAGCCGTCACGCATGTTTCCAATGCGCTCGGCTCAGTAGTTCCCGTAAGAGATGTTATCGAAAGCGCGCACAAGTACGGAGCGCCGGTTCTGATCGACGGCGCACAATGGGCGCCGCATGCCCGAATCGATGTGCAGGATCTGGATTGCGATTTCTACACTTTCTCAGGTCATAAGATTTTTGCGCCGACGGGCAGCGGTGTCGTCTACGGTAAGGCGGATTTACTGGAAAAGATGAATCCGTTTCAGGGCGGCGGCGATATGATCAAGAGCGTCACTTTCGAGAAGACGATTTACGCGGATCTGCCAAATAAGTTTGAAGCGGGTACGCCGGCTATTGCTTCGCAAATCGGCCTGGGCGCCGCGATTGATTATCTGAATATCATCGGCCGGGAAAAGGCGGCCGCTTATGAGCACCAACTGCTAAGCTACGCGACCGAGCGCATCTCGGCCCTTGAGGGAGTTCGCATCATTGGCACGGCGCGAGAGAAACTGGGCGTCCTCTCGTTTACAATCGACGGCGTTCATCCGCACGATATCGGCACGATTCTCGATCAGCAAGGTATCGCGGTGCGCGCTGGGCATCACTGTGCGCAGCCCGTAATGAAGCGATTCAATCTTCCCGCGACAGCGCGCGCCTCATTCGCGTTTTACAATACAACGGAAGAAATCGACCAGTTGATTAACGCAATCGAAAAGGTCATCGAGGTATTTGTCTGATGTCAGAACTGAGCGAGCTTTACCAGCAGGTTATCCTCGATCACAACAAGAAGCCGCGCAATTTTCGCAAGCTGGAAACGGCGAACCGCTCGGCGGAAGGCTACAATCCGCTGTGCGGGGATCAGCTAAATATCTACCTACAAGTAGAAGATGACCAACTGAAAGATGTTAGTTTTGAAGGTTCCGGTTGCGCGATCTCGAAAGCCTCAGCCAGCATGATGACCCAGGCGGTGAAGGGAAAGAGCAAGCAAGAGGCGGAGCTCATCTTCGATGAATTTCATCGCATGGTGACCGGTCGCTTGAACGAAGAGAAAGAACCGAACCAGCTTGGTCGATTGACGATCTTTGCCGGCGTGCGCGATTTTCCAGTGCGGGTCAAATGTGCCACTCTCGCCTGGCATACGTTGCACGCAGCGCTTAACAATCAACCGACTATTAGCACTGAAAACTGAGCGTTGACTTCTGCCTCGTTGCCGGACTAGTATCCTCACGCCCGTAGTCAATCAGCCGAGTCTCGGCGAAGTTCCCTCTTGAAAATTGGGTAGATGGAAGACTGATGCGTTTTATGGAGATCCGCTCACGAGTTTCTTCTTGCCCTGACAAAGTCTGCGCGTCCATGCATAATGTTCAACGAAACCAATAGACTAGATTTTGGAGCTGCCGCTACGTGATCATCGCTTCGATCGAACTCCGCGAAATACGTCTGCCTCTAATTCATTTCTTCGAAACCAGTTTCGGACGAACAACCGAGCGGCGCATCATCCTCGCACGGGTTATCGATAGTGAAGGCGCGGACGGTTGGGGTGAATGTACGGCTGGTGAGGGTCCTTTTTATTCTGAAGAGTGGACCGAAACTGCCTGGGCCACGCTCGAAAACTTTCTAGCGCCGATGGTCGTCGGCCAGGAGATCGAGAATGCGGGCGCGGCTTACGACCTGATGAAAAGAGTGCGCGGCCATCGCATGGCGAAAGCGGCAATTGAAACCGCGTGCTGGGACTTGGAAGCGAAACGTGCGAGGGTTCCTTTATGGCAACACCTCGGCGGAGTGCAAAAGGAAATTCCGAGCGGCGTCTCAATCGGAATTCAGGACTCGCCTGAATCGTTGCTGGAAAAGGTTGATAAGGAATTACGCGCGGGATACCAGCGCATCAAAATTAAGATCAAACCGGGATGGGACCTTGATATCGTCAGACGTGTGCGAGCTCGTTTTCCCGATATCCGTTTGATGTGCGATGCAAATTCAGCTTACACGCTCTCCGATGTGCCGCTCTTTAAGGCCCTCGATGAATTCAATCTGATGATGATCGAACAGCCGCTGGCTTATACGGACATGTTCGATCACGCAGAATTGCAGAAACAGATCAAAACTCCGATCTGCCTGGACGAGTCGGTGCGGACGCCCGAGGATGCGAAACACGCAATCGAACTCGGAGCCTGCCGTATTATCAACGTCAAACTCGGGCGGATGGGCGGCCATGCGCAGGCGAAGCGAGTTGAAAGCATCGCGCGCGAACGAAATATTCCCGTGTGGTGCGGCGGCATGTTGGAATCCGGCGTTGGCCGCGCGCACAATATTGCGATGGCGACGTTAGCGGGATTTACTTTGCCGGGCGACGTTTCGGCCAGCGCGCGCTACTGGAAGGAAGACATCATTGAGCCCGTGGTGAAGGTCACTTCGCAGGGAACGATCATAGCGCCGGAAAAACCAGGCATCGGATTTCAGATTAATCGCGCGCGAATCGATCGCTTGACAGTGCGATCTGAGCAAGTCAAATGACAGACACCTCAGTTGAAATAACCCGCGACCAGGTGAACACGCTGCGTGACCATTTCTCGCGGCGACAAAAAGAGATTCTCGCGCTGACTCGTTCCCTGGTTGAAGCGGAATCGCCTTCCGGCGACGAAGTTGGCAGTAACAAGGTTGTGTCCCTGCTGGCAGCTTCGGCGCGAAGTATCGGCGCGGTCACGTCCATCGATCGGATCGCAAGTGAAAGTTACGGTTGTCATTTGCGCATTCGAGCTTTCAATTCAGCCGGACAGACAACCCCTCCTTTGGTCATCCTCGGCCATACGGACACGGTTCACTTGCGTGGCTCGCTGGCATCGCGTCCGTGGCGCGTCGAGGGAAGTCGCGTTTACGGACCGGGCATCTTTGATATGAAAGCGAATTGCGCGTTGGCCCTCGAAGCGTTGCGCGCCTGCGAAGCTACGGGAACAAGACCGCAGCGTCCAATCACTGTGTTGCTGACCTGCGATGAAGAAACTGGCAGTCCCGCCGGTCGCGGTCTGGTCGAATCGGAGGCTCTTCGTGCACACGCTGCGCTGGTGCTCGAACCGCCGGCAAGTGGTGGCCGCGTTAAGACGGCTCGGAAGGGCACGGGAATGTTTACGATTAGCGTTCATGGGCGCGCGGCTCACGCGGGTCTAGATCCTGAAAAAGGCGTCAGCGCCGTGTTGGAGCTGGCACGGCAAACCGTGCGATTGCATGCGATGAACGATTTGGAGAAGGGAACAACCGTCACCGTGGGCACCCTTCACGGCGGTACACATTCGAACGTCGTGCCGGCTGAAGCCAGCGCTGAGATCGATTTGCGTTTCAGTTCCACGGAACTTGGTCGCTGGTTGGAGCATGAGATTCTCAACCTGAAACCATTTGACCAGCGCGCCCAGTTGATCGTCAGCGGAGAAATCAATCGACCGCCGCTCGAACGAACTGACAAAGTTGAAAGACTTTACGAGCGGGCGCGTTCCATCGCTGCTATGCTCGATTTCGATTTGGGTGAAGCAAGTGTCGGTGGAGCTTCCGACGGAAATTTTGTAGGCGCGATGGGTGTTCCCGTGCTCGACGGCCTGGGTATTGAGGGCGATGGGGCACACGCGGCGCATGAGCATATCCTTACCGACAACCTTCCTTTGCGCGGGGCGTTGTTGGCAGGACTGATTGCGACGTTGTGATTTTTGGAGTGCGCCGGCAGAGCGCCAGCGGCGACGGCGCTTTGGATCGTCGCCTGCGGGTCTGAGTGTCGCGTCACTCGAAAGCGCCGTCGCCGCTACGCTCCTGCCGGCGCACTCCAAATAGACATGAAAATCGCCACCTGGAACGTTAACTCGATTATCGCGCGCCTGCCTCACATCACACGTTGGCTGGAGAAGGCGCAACCTGATGTTCTCTGCATTCAGGAAACCAAGTGCGCGGACGATAAGTTTCCACTACTGGAATTGAAAAGTACGGCCTACGATTGCGTCATTTTTGGACAACAGAGCTACAACGGCGTGGCGATCATTTCGCGTGCTGGGTGCGCGAGTATTCAACGCGGCTTTCCCGGTGACGATGCTACTAGTCAGGCACGGCTGTTAACTGCCGACATCGGCGGCGTGCGCATCGTGAACGTTTACATTCCAAATGG
>QHXG01000566.1 GCA_003222845.1 Acidobacteriota bacterium
CCTTTCATCTCGTGATTCCGTCTCTGCCGGGCTACGGGTTCTCTGGCAAGCCGACGAAGCCGGGATGGAATCCCGTTAGCATTGCGAAAGCGTGGGCAACGCTCATGCAACGCCTCGGCTACACAAAATACGTCGCGCAGGGTGGCGATTGGGGCAATGCCGTTTCGGAGGTGATGGCTTTGCAGCAGCCGCCCGGATTGCTCGGCATTCACACCAACATGGCGGCGACCGTTCCGCCCGATGTCTCGAAGGCGCTTTCCGCGGGCGGCCCGCCGCCTGCCGGCCTTTCCCCGGAAGAAAAGTACGCGTGGGATGGGCTCGCTGACTTCTATAAGAATGGGCTGGGCTACGCCAACGAGATGGCGCTTCGTCCGCAGACGCTCTACGGGATCGTCGATTCGCCGGTTGGTCTTGCGGGCTGGATACTCGATCACGACATTCGCAGCTACCACATGATCGCCCGCGTTTTCGACGGCAAGTCTGAAGGGCTGAGCCGCGACGACATTCTCGACAACATCACGCTCTATTGGTTGACGAATACCGCGATCTCTTCGGCGCGTCTCTACTGGGACACGCGCCACAATTTGCCGGCAGGCGGCTTCTTCGACGCGAGAGGCGTCAAGCTCCCGGTCGCCGTGAGTGCGTTTGCGGAAGAAATTTATCAAGCGCCGAAGAGCTGGTCAGAGAAAGCGTATGTGAAGCTCATCCATTACAACAAGTTTCCCAAAGGCACGCACTTCGCCGCGTGGGAACAACCGGAGTTGTTCGTCGGTGAAATGCGCGCGAGTTTCAAATCGCTGCGGTCGGCCTGAGTGAGCTGGGAAGAGGAACAAAATGTCGCAAACCAAAAGTGGCCCAACGGCGGAACTGCTTGTCAGCGAAGCCGACCATGTGCAGCTCAGTCGTCTCGTCACCGAACACGCATGGAGGGCCGATAACGGTCGGGCCGACACAATCCACGAGCCATACATAGATGACGGTGAACTCATCGTCGGGCCGACACCTTTGCGTGGTCGTGAAGCCATACTCGAATGGGGTCGCCAGCTGGTTGCGAATGCACCCCGGCGCTCCATCCGTCACGTGTGCGGAAACATGCGGTTCGTTAGCGACGGGCCCGACGCAGCCGAAGGTACGACTATCCTCACCGTCTTTATGGTCGCGGGATCTGAGCCGGCCTCCACTCAACCTTTCAGCGTGGGTGAGGATCATGATCGGTTCGTTCGCACCGAGCAGGGATGGCGATTTGTCTCGCGTCGTTGGGTTGAGCTCTTCGCGCGAGGCGACGTTTTGAACTTACCGCTATAGGCAAACAGCCTTTCGTAAGAGACGAAGCGTTCCCCAAGAGGTGCAGCCTTGAGCCAACTAAAAACAATTCCGCCGGAAGCCATAGACTGGAAACCTTTCGCTGCGTTCCCACCTTTAGTCCGTCTTGCGATCATGGCAGGTCAGCCCTCGGAACCTGGACCGTACATGATCCGGGTCAAGGTGCCGGGTGGCATGAAGTTGATGCCGCACCGGCGTTCCGAGGATCGCATCTACACAGTCATTTCCGGCGTCTTCTACATCGGCGTGGGAGAAGAATTCGACCCCGACAAACTGGAGGCGCATCCGCCCGGCGCGGTGATTGTTTTGCCTGGCAACACGTCACACCTTCACTGGGCAAAGTCCGGCGAATACATCGCGCAGGTGACGGCGATTGGACCGCTGGGTTTTGAATACGTCAACTCGAAAGACGATCCTCGGAACGAGAATTCCCAAAGGTGACGATACGAACGGAGGTCCCATGTCAGACGACGATCCCGAATCTCTTCCGCCAGGTCCCACTCGGCGCAAGTTTCTTTTGACCTCTGGAACTAGCGTGGCTGCAAGCCTGGTTGCAGCCTACGTACCGGCGTCTGCGAAAAGCGCTGCCGCAGTGAGTGACTCGGCTCCCATCAGTGCCGGGCCAAGCATCGATGGCGCAGTGCCGATCACGCTGCGCATCAACGGCAAAGACCACAAACTGAACATCGATCCGCGGACCACGTTGCTTGATTGCATCCGCGAAACAGTGGCGCTCACTGGAACCAAGAAAGGTTGTGATCACGGGCAATGCGGCGCATGCACCGTGCATGTGAACGGCCGGCGTGTGCTTTCGTGCCTCAACCTCGCGTTGATGCACGATGGTGAAGAGATCACGACCGTCGAAGGATTGGGCACGCCGGAAGCAATGCATCCCATGCAGGCGTCATTCCTGGCGTGCGACGCTTATCAATGCGGTTACTGCACGTCTGGACAGATCATGTCGGCCGTCGCATTGCTCAAAGAGCCGTGCGGTCCTGACGCCGCCGCCGTGAAGGAGTTGATGAGTGGCAACATCTGCCGCTGCGGCGCCTACGCAAATATCGTCGACGCAATTCAACAGGTTCGAAAACGCGCGTAGCGCGAGCGGAGGTCCTCGATGCATATCTTCGAATTCATCCGACCAAAAGATTCCGCGGCGGCCATCGCTGCTGCCGCACAGTCAAACACTGCGCAGCAGGGCGCGGACGTTCGGTTTATGGGCGGAGGTACAACGCTGATCGATCTAATGAAGCTCAACGTGGAGACTCCGGCACGCGTGCTCGATATTAATCGCCTGCCACTCGACAAGATTGAACTCATGCCCGATGGCGGATTGAAGATCGGAGCAACCGTTCGCAATTCCGATCTCGCGTATCACGCGAAGGTGCAGCAAGATTATTCGGTTTTGTCGCAGGCGATCCTGCAAGGCGCTTCGGCGCAGATCCGCAATATGGCTACTGTCGGCGGCAATCTACTGCAGCGGACGCGCTGCGTGTACTTCCGTGATACCGCGATGCCCTGCAACAAGCGCGAGCCCGGCACGGGATGCCCAGCCATTACCGGTCACAATCGCACGCTCGCCATTTTGGGCGCGAGCGAGCATTGCCTTGCGACCAACCCTTCGGACATGTGCGTGGCTCTGGCCGCGTTGGAGGTGACCATACACATTCAGGGCACGAAGGGTTCACGCGCGGTTGCATTCGGCGATTTCCATCTTCTACCTGGTAACACACCGCACCGCGAAACCGTGCTCGAAGCCGGTGACCTGATCACTCATGTCACATTGCCTCCACCAGTCACCGGAAGCAAGCAGGTCTACCTGAAACTGCGCGATCGCGCGTCATACGAATTTGCGCTTAGCTCGGCAGCGGTGGTACTCGCCGTCGCCAGCGGCAAGATCACCCGTGCCCGCATAGCTCTTGGCGGCGTCGGCACAAAACCGTGGCGTTCGCCGGAGGCTGAAGCTGCACTTACTGGCAAGCCCGCGAACGACGCCAGCTTCCGCCAGGCGGCTGAGGCTGCCCTGCGTAATGCCAGGCCGCAAAGCGAGAACAAGTTCAAAATTGAATTGGCCAAGCGCTGTCTCACGCATGCATTACGGACGGCGGCAGCAAGCTGAATTCCGAGGACAGGAGCGAACCATGGCGACAACACAGCCATCGCCGGCAACTTCTCCGATCGGACGCGACACACCGCGTATCGACGGGCCACGCAAAGTCACCGGACTAGCGAAGTACACATCCGACTTTATGTTTCCCGGAATGCTTTATGCAGTTCCCGTAGAAGCGACCATCGCGAATGGCAAGTTGCTCACGCTGGACACTGCGGCCGCCGAGAACATGCCGGGGGTGCGAGCAGTTCTCCACCGCGGGAACATTGGTAAGATCTTTCGCTCGACCCCGGCCCCGGGCTTCGATCGCGTCTGCGAAGAGCGCCGGCCTCCTTTCGAAGACGATGTGATCCACTATTACGGCCAATACATCGCTCTTGCAGTGGCCGAGACGTTCGAAGCTGCCAAAGCTGCCGCCGACGCAGTGGGTGCCACCTACGCGAAGGAAACGCCAAATGTCGAAGCTCATCTTGAGGCGGGCAACGATCCTTCCGTAATCCTTTCGACTTACGGCCCGGTTGAAAGAGTGCAAAGCAAGCGGGGAGATGCCGAAGGTTCCTTCGCGAGCGCACCCGTCAAGCTCGACGAAACCTACGTCACGCCCGCCGAAACCCACAATCCGCTCGAACTCCACGCCACCACCGCGATGTGGGATGACGATTCGCTAACGCTGTATGACTCTACGCAGGGAGTGGTTAACGCGCGCAGTGTGCTGGCACAGATGTTCGGCCTTGCTAGAGAGAACGTGCGAGTCATTTCGAAGTTCCTGGGCTCGGGCTTCGGCGGCAAGCTCTATCCCTGGACCCATGTTCCGCTTGCCGCAGCAGCGGCCCGGCAGCTCGGAAAGCCGGTGAAGCTGGTCGTCAGCCGCAAGATGATGTTCCAGTCGGTCGGGCACCGGGCGCGTACTCAACAGCGTGTTCGGCTCGGCGCAACCAGGGACGGCAAGCTGGTCTCTTTCATGCACGACTACGTCTATCACATGTCGATGCGCGACGATTATCACGAAGACTGCGGCGAAGCCACGCCCTTCCACTACAGCGTG
>QHXG01000567.1:0-5197 GCA_003222845.1 Acidobacteriota bacterium
TTGCTAAATGTAATCCTTCCGCAGGCGACGAAACAGAATGACCAAGTAAAGATTTCGATCACATATCACGGCCGCCCGAAAGACGGATTGATCTTTGCGAACGATCGCGACGGCGACCCTTCCGTTACCGGAGACAACTGGCCCAATCGGGTGCATCAATGGATTCCCTGCCTCGATCACCCGTCGGCAAAAGCGACCGTCGCGTTCACTGTCTCAGCACCACAACGCGAGATCGTGGTGGCCAATGGAAGATTCGTCAATGTCACAGGAAATGCGGCAACGTCAACCTGGAGATACGAAGAATCGAAACCAATTCCGGCGTATTGCATGGTGATTGCCGTGAATCAAGGCGCAAAGGTCAATGCAGAGGGACCGACGGTAACGCCCCTCTCCTACTACGTTCCCCAACGCGATCGCTCTTACGCGGCCAAGGGATTCTCAGCCGCCGCGCCCGCAGTCGCGTTTTTCAGCGAAACAATTGCGCCTTATCCTTATGAAAAACTCGCCTTGATAATTGGCGCCACGCGTTTTGGGGGAATGGAAAACTCCAGCGCGATTGTGTTCACCAGCACCCTACTCGATTTGCGGGCCGATGATAAGGTGAGCCCGCGCTTCGCTATTCCGACGCGGATTGAAGATGTAGTAGCTCATGAGATCGCACATCAATGGTTCGGTGATTCCGTAACCGAATCAACCTGGGCGGATTTATGGCTGAGCGAAGGCTTTGCCACTTACTTTGCCGGACTGTTCATTGAAAAGTATGAAGGCGCAGATCCGTTTCGCGATTACCTGCGCAACCAGGCCGCTCGTTATTTCGCGTACGAGAAGCAACGTAACGCGCCCATTCACGACGAAGAGACGCAGGACCTTATGCGCCTGCTCAATCCCAACAATTACGAAAAGGGCGCCTGGGTGCTGCACATGTTGCGCAAACGACTCGGCGACGATGCCTTCTTTCGTGGCCTGCGGGCCTACTACAACGCGCATCGCGAAGCGAATGCTACGACTGAAGATTTGCGCGCTGCTCTGGAGAGCGCTTCAGGAAAAGACTTGAAAGGGTTTTTTGCGCGCTGGGTTTACGGCACAGGCCATCCGCAGTATCAACTTCAATGGACCTCGAAGAACGCGCCGAACGCTGTCTTCTTGACCGTTACTCTCGAACAGACACAAGCCGGAGAGCCCTTCCTCGATCCGGTGCCAATCGAATTCACTGTTAATGGCCAGAAGCAACGACAAACGATCTACCCAAAGGCCAAGCTAACCACAACTGAGATCCGCCTGGATGCCAACCCCACCTCGGCTCAGCTCGATCCCGACGAAACGCTTTTGAAGGAAGTAGTTGCTAAGTGACTCACGGTCCAAAGCGGCTGCGATACTCAGTCGAGGTAATGAAGGCCTTGACCATCTCGGCATTGACGAAGTTGCCGTTGAATTGATTCAGCTTCGTGAGCCAGAAATCATATCCCGTATAATCCGTGTCCTGTGGATCGTCGGGATTGCGGCGCAGGTAACCAAAGAATTGCATTAGCACAAACGCCCGATTGAACTCTTGCTGGTTCAGGATCGAGTTCTCAGCCACGCGTCGTAGCGCTCGGCCTCGGGCCGCCACGTCGCTGGTATTAGTCGCTGAACCGAACTCACCGATGGCCGCTGTGAGATCGCTTGATGAAGGCGTGACGCCGGCCTTCGCGAATAACTGATTCACGAATTGCGTCGGAGTCATCGTCGTCGGATAGGCCGTCGTGAATCGATCGCGCTGCACGAATTGAGCAGTAAAGTTCTGTTTGTTATTTTCCAAAACTACCTCCCAACCTGTCTGTCCGACGACCACACCGCTTCCAATCTGCTGCGTGTCGGGCAGGAATTCGGCATAGCGGACAACCGGCACTGGAAGCTGATGCGTGCCGCCAAACGTGGATGTGCCGCTGGCGTCGCCGTAAGCAGCTTTGTAAATGCGCTCCACCAGATAACCCGTCTGCTGAAACTCGATCGACAGGAAGTAAGCCGCTGAAGTATTGATCCGCTGAAGTTCGGTGCATGATGGCTGCGGCGTGCAGTTATTGATGTTGTTGGTCCAGAAGTCCCAGCCGCTCTGGTCCGGGTAACGGCTGAGAAAGTCGTAGTAGTGCTGCTGCACAAAGAAGCGCGCTTGATCGACCGGATTCGTCGTCGAGGGCGCGGTTTCGTTGTCGTTGATGGTCAGCACGGCAACGCTCTGCGCTGATAAAGTTACGCCATTGGGATTAATCAGAAACAGCGTAACGTTCCGATCGAGGTCAACGAAAGCATTGTCAGTCACCAGCACCTGAAACGTCTTGCTGGTCTCGCCGGCGGCAAACGAAAGCGTGCCGGCAGCGAAGGTGTAATCAGATTTTTGCTTGGCGGTATCGTCACTGGTGATGTAATCGACGGTGGCGGGCAAAGTTGTAGCGCCGCTCCTGGTAACCGTGACGGTGGCAAAGCCCGCACCTTCGCTAACGGTGTAGGTTGAGGCGTTGAACTGAGCGGTGCTCGGTTCTCGATCGAGTGCGGCAATTTCGGTCGCGCCTAAAGGCCGACTGTAGAGACGCAACCGCGCAATTGATCCTGCGGATGCTTCGCCGGTGTTTCCACCTGAAAGATTATCCTGGAAGAAGCGCAGCGTGTTATTCGAATCGATTACGGCATCGTTGTTGGTGTCAGTGAATTGAAACTGCTGAATGCCGTTGAAGTACCCGGCCACTAATCCGTTCGCGTCACGACTGAGAGAGACCTGCACGTATGAGCCGGCGGTGATCAGCGGGTTTGCGCCAACAGTGCTCGCGTTGAACCTGAGTCTATTGTCCGCGCCTGCATACAATCCGTTATCGCTCGTGCCGTTCTTAAAGTCGATCAAGCGGCGCGATTTATTCGCTTCGTCAAACTTGCACAGCATGACGATGGTATAGACGTTGTTTGGAATCACGTTTGTCGTCGGTGATAGAGCCAGTCCGTTGTTGATGGGGAATTTGAGCACGGTAGTTGAAGCGCCGTCGACGTTGTCGGTAACGAATGTGTTTCCAGTCGAAGTGCCGGGATTAATTAGATCAACCAACGCGCCAGGTGACGCTGTTGGCGTGGGACTGGGTGTCGGCGTCACTGTGGGCGTTGGCGTTGGTGTTGGTGTTGGCGTTGATGTCGCGGTCGGCGTGGGGGTTGGCGTCGGCGTCGGCGTCGGCGTCGGCGCTGCGATGCACTTACCTGCGCTATCCGCTAGGTAAATGTTTTCAATCTCCGCAGACGATAGCGCGCGATTATAAACCGAGAGCTCGTCTAACTGGCCGGCGAAATAGTTATCGCTGGCGCCAATCGCGTAAGCAAATGCAAGCGCATTGTTGAACGCCTCGGCGTGGGCCGCGGATGTTCCAATCAGAGTGCCGTTCGCATAGAGTCGCACCGCGCTACCATCGTAAGTGAGCGCCACGTGCGTCCATACATTTAACGGAATCAGTGGGGCAGTTGTTACCAGACGCGCGCTGCCGTTCTGCCAGTACTCAAGGTGGTCGGTGAGAAAGTAGAGCGCCCCATAGTTCGCACTGCTGCGATAATCATTCGACACCAGATGCCGATATCCGGAGTTGTTCGTGGGTCGCATCCAAAGCTCGACCGAAAACTGACTCCCGAGATTGATATTGGGCGTCACGACTTTCGCCAAGGCGCCGTCGAAGCTAAAAGCCTGCCCCACTTTTCCGGCGGCAAAGGTGGCGCCGCCCTGCAGCGTCCCGTTGTTGCTGCCTTTTGAGTCGTTCGCATTGTTCTCGGCGCGCCACCAATCAGCGAAATTTGCCGGCTGGTTGAGACAACCTGCAGGTGGGGCCGCGGGCTTGCACTTGCCGTCGGTGTTGGCGTTGAAGATCGATTGGATCTCAGAGGCCGCGAGCGCGCGATTGTAAAACGTTACTTCATCAAGTTGGCCTGCGAAGCGGCCGCCCTCCGGAAGAAGGGAATAGCCGAACAACAAAGCGTTGTTGAAAGTCTCGGTATGAGCGGCGCTGGTTCCAGCCAGACTACCGTTAACATAGATTCGCGCCACGCTCCCGTCGTAGGTCAGCGCGACATGCGCATACGTGTTCAAGGGAATGGCAGTTGAATTGACCTTAGCAGAGCCGCCTTGCCAATACTCGAGATGGTCTGTGTGAAAATAGAGCGCTCCATAGTTGGGGCTGTCATAGCGGTTTGAGATCACGTGCTGGAAGGCGCCGCTACTGGTAGGCCGCATCCAGAATTCAACGGAAAATTGATTGCCCAGATTGATTGTCGGCGTGGAGATCACGCCATCCGTGCCATTTAAGCTGAAGGCTTGGCCCACCTTTCCGGCGGTGAACGTGACGGCGCCGAGCATTGTCGAGTTGCTATGACCCTGAAGATCGTTGGCGTTGTTCTCGCCTCCATACCAAGCCATCAGGCCCGATGGCGGGGAAAGGCAGGCTACCGGGATGATTGAATCGGGTGCGGAATTCGAGACCTCGTTTCGCGAGAAGAACCAAGAGAGGGGCCATGCCGATTTGAAAATATCGAACTGATGGGCATCATTCCCGCCCCTGGTTCGCGCGCTCCGAGGCTCATACTCGATGCTTTGGTCCAGAGAATAGTTTGAAGTGTCGGGCGCAAAGTCGAAAAGATCTGTCGAAGCAGGATTGACGAGGGGGTTGCGCGTGCCCTGAAACCGATTATCATTCACCGCCGGCAGCATGTTGAAAGTGAATTCCTGGACGGACACACTTTCGCTGTTCGATTTAACCAAATATACTTGAACCGTGACGCCATACAGTGCACGGTCGCTCGCCTCGAACGAATCAGTTATAGTGATTGTTTGCTCAGAGGCGTTCGCGGTCACCGGAGTATTATCGTTAGTCCCGTTTACGTATTTAATATTCCTTGTCAAGACACCTTCCTGAATCTGTACAGAAAGTCGCCCGCCGTTAGGATCGCTTTGGAGGATATATCCAACCTCTAATTGCAAGTCAACGTGACCGAGATTGGGGAGGCGCGAAGCTGGATCAAGAGGATATTGGTACCCGCCGTTGGCCCTCCCTGACTTGATACGGAGGTAGTCTTGTGGCCCGAAGTCTACTTGCGCTCTGGAGAACTCGTGACTGTTAAGGCGGTCTCTTAGGATCGCCGCGACGCGAATTTTCGGTATAAATTTCTCGAGTGAATTCGCGGGTATTCTAAAATC
>QHXG01000567.1:5238-6838 GCA_003222845.1 Acidobacteriota bacterium
GGCTGCGCTCTGAACGTCTATTGTGGTGGCTTTACCTATTTCAACAGCGGTGCCGGTGGAAAGGTCAAACGGCACCAAGGAGATAACACCTCCTGTCTGATCGCCTACCAGCGAATACTGAATGTTGCAATTAAAAGTTACGCTTCCCGTAAAAGAATCAATCCTTACGTGAGATAAATCGTCTCCGTTAGCCTTGGGACTGAGTATCGCAATTGAATCTGTGGGAGTCGGTGTTGGCGTCGGTGTTGGAGTTGGCGTGGGTGTTGGAGTTGGAGTTGGAGCGGTGCCGGAAATGCAATTTGAGAAAGCCGAAGTGTTGCCGCCGGCAGCCGTCGCGGTCGCGGTTATGTTTTGGCCGGCAGGAACGGGATAAGTCACCTTCCCGTTGCTGTCCGTAGTCACGGTTAGGTCACTAATGAAGGTCTTGCCCTGATCTTTATTCAGCTCACCGACACACACAGGGTTTGAGAAGAATTCGATCGTGAACTGAGTATTGGGTGGGACGGTGCTGGCACTGACGATTGTGCCGGTGCTGCCATTGAGTTCCGGGCCCACGCTGCCGCTAGCGATTCCCTGCCGCGCATTGCCAAAGATGGAATTTCGGCGCACGGTATTGTTGGAGCCGTTAATCAAACGTACACCGTAAAGACCATTGAAGGCGATGATGTTTCCGGCGCCACTCGCCGTTCCGCCCACGGTGTTCCCATTTACCGCCGAACCATCGTTAACACCCTGTATGTCAACACCCGATCCTCCTGAGGGAATCGTGGCGCCATTTCCGAGTGGCTGAGTACCGGAAATGTCTGTGCCGATGTAATTGCCCTGGACCAGATTCGACGTGCCGCCTTCGCCGTTGAACTCCACTCCCTCATTGTTATTGCCTGAGATGATGTTGCGGGCCGTGGGCGTCGTGCCGCCAACGGTGCTGCTTCGCGAAACGACCACCGCATAGCCGAATCCATTAGCGTTGTTAGGCAGCGCAGCGGTACCAAACGCATCGGTGCCTATGAGATTGTGCTGCACGAGACACCCTGTTCCATCGGCCCTGATACCACTACTCGAGCTGCCGGAAATAACATTACCAGCTCCCGATTGCGTTCCGCCTATGGTGTTCGCTCCTGAAGAGCCCACGTCGATCCCATTCCCTCGAATGCCTAAAGCCTTTGTGCCTAACGCGTTCACCCCGATATAGTTGCCCTGAACGTTATTCGGTGCGGTTCCGATTCTTATGCCGCTAGCAAAGCCTGCAATCACATTGCGTGCTGCCGGCGTTGTTCCTCCGATTGTGTTGTTTGTCGAGCCGCTAATGAGCACGCCAGCTCCTGAGCCTGAGTTCGTGCCGGCGATGCTGCCACCAGCCACATCTGTGCCGAGATAATTGCTCTCGATGAGAGAGTTTCCTCCAAAAATGGAAATTCCATCTGCAGATGAAGCAAGGTTATTAATTACTAATCCACGAATAGTGCAGCTCGCGGGTGACAGGACGAGGCCGCTGCCTTTGATTTCAACGCGACTGCTTCCGCCATCAATCGTAACGGCCTCGAAAACGGTAGGTAGCTGAGAACTGGTCGTAATCGAACTAACCGTGAAGGTGATAGAG
>QHXG01000567.1:6857-7411 GCA_003222845.1 Acidobacteriota bacterium
GTTGGCCTGCTGAATCGCCGCTCGCAAGGTGCACTGCTGTCCTGCGGTCGCTAAGTCCGTGTCGCATAAACCATCATTGTTGTTCGCATCGTTTTGATCACCGGTCTGGTTCACAGTGAATGTTGCGAGAGGCGCTGTCTGAGCGATTGCCAAAGCACTCTGGCCACCTTGCTTGAGGATGACCAGATCGCTAAGCGCGTCTGCATTCAGACGCATCGGCAGCACGTCGACAGGATCGGCTTCGACGTCGAGAGTCGTTAAAGACCCGACTGAAGTCGGTACTCTAGCGCCTGGTGTCAGAGAACCAACTTTAGTTGGGCGTTTCTGTCGATGATGAGACCACCGACTAGAGTTGGTACTCCGAGCACGGGTGTTTAGAGTTCCAACTTTAGTTGGGTCTTGCGTGTCAGTACCGCGAGCGGACCGGGGTCCCCAAGTGGGCAGCCCGCTTGGGGTGGTGGATGCAACCGGACCTGTCGATTGCGGATTGCGGATTGCGGATTGCGGATTTGTAACACGCGATCCGGTCGCTGCCGCTCGCGGTTCTGACACGG
>QHXG01000010.1:0-13895 GCA_003222845.1 Acidobacteriota bacterium
AGTCGTGTGCGTCGGCAAACCGTGCCCCGTTATCTTTGTCCAGGTGGCGCCTTCGTCGTGCGACACAAAGAGACCGCTGCCCGGCCCACCGCTCTCCCTGCCCCACGTGTGAATCACGAGCGGCCACATGCCCGCAAACAGAGTCTTTGGATTTTTCGGATCCATCACCAGATCGGAGCAGCCAGAGTTTTCATCGGTGAAGAGTACGCGAACCCAATTCTTGCCACCATCGGTAGTGCGAAACACACCGCGCTCCTGCTGCGGACCATACGCATGACCGACAGCGCACGCCATCACAATGTCGGGATTCTTTGGATTTATCACAACGTGGCCAATGCGCCCGGTGTTGTCGAGTCCCATCAGCTTCCACGTCTTGCCGGCATCAGTCGATTTGTAGATTCCCTGGCCAACTGAGATGTGACTGCGAATCCAAGCTTCGCCGGTACCGGCCCAGACGATATTCGGATCTGATGCCGCGATCGCGAGCGAACCGATTGACGACACGGGCTGCGCATCGAAGACCGGCTCCCAGTGAATGCCACCGTCGATCGTCTTAAAAATTCCACCCGACGCTGATCCGGCATAGTAAACATAAGTTTGACCGGGCACGCCCACGATCGACGTTACGCGATTGCCGACCGGGCCGATGTACCGCCAACGCAGTGCGTCAGTGTTGGGTTGCTGAGCCTGGACAAGTGTGAAAACAAAACCGACTGAAAGTAACGCAAAGATGATTCGTATACTTCTCAACATCGCTGACCTCCTGCAATCGATTGATGACGTAGGTTTCAAAATCAAGATCGACCTGCGATCTTGCGAGATTTCATTTCTCTAGCCCAGGTGTTTACACCTGGGTTTGAAGATGAACTGTCCTACCGGCAGCCCCATTTATGGGGCTTTGCCGATGAATCTCGGCGCACCGCGCCTGGCTGCGCCAAGCCCCAAAAGCCTCCTGAAGGAGGCTAAAAAATCGAATCTTCTTTGACGCACCCAGGCGTGAACGCCTGGGCTAGAGAAACAGTCCCTTACCGGAAAAACCCTAAACCTGAATTTGATTTCCCAGCGCTACCAAACGCTCAACCGTGGCGCTTCCTGGGCCGGTCAGCAAAACCACATAAGGGCCTTTTTGAAAAACCAGAATGCGCTTTCCTTCCTGATTCAGATAGAGAGCATCAACATCGCGCACGGTCGTCGCCTGCCCGCCGCTGATTCCCAAAGCACTCCGCGCCAGCAGCCAGGTTCGCCACGCCTGAAATGTCGAGCCGTACTCGAGATTGACCGCGACCCATTCCTGGCGTCCCGCGTCGGTATACCGAGCACCAGTCAACCGATCAGGAATAAACGGACGCATTCCCGAAGGCAGATCTCCGCCCGAACCGATCTGCGCGCCGGTCACTGTGTTGATTTCCTGCAGAGTCAAATCACTCGGCGTCTTCGCCGGCAGAGTCCAAAGCGACTGTTTGATCTCGGGATAATCAATCAACCCTTCGCCATTTCCCACATTTTGTGCGAGCCGATCGACAACGGTCAGCGTCGCTGGGTCGGGTCCGTAGATCAGGATGACAAGGTCGGCCCCCTGCTTGGTCAGGACATAAACGTTGGCTTGGGCCGATCGAATTTTCGATCCGATATAGGTGGCACCCTTGGGGCTTTGCACTTTCACCCCGGTCTTCGTCCCGTTCGTTGCCTGTACTACGGAATTGGCCAGTCCGTCACCGAAGTTGGATTGATTGGGTATCGCCGTAAGCACACAGATGTAAACATTATCTTTCGTCGAATCAGGCGTTGAAGACGCTTTCGGCGTCTTTGGCTGCGGCTTGTAGGTGGACGACGTCATTGTCGTCGCGCCTTTTGAAAGTTTCGAACGATCGACTCCCGGAGGCAGCTTGGCCGCAGAAGAACTGTCGGACTTCGTCGTATTTCCACTCAACGATTCAGTCTGAACGGACGTTGGCTTGGCCGGCGCGTTGGGATCATTGTCCACCGGAAATTCTGTCATCGTGCCCGCGGCGCGCTCCGGAATGTCGGGCGCCTGGCGAACGGGCGGGCTGTAAGACACCCGACGCCACACGTAGATTCCACCTGCTCCTGCGGCAACCACAATCAGCCCAATGATGATCAGGCAGCCCAACATCAAAGGACTGCGGCGCTTTCTGTTTGGCGTCATCGTCGGTGGCTGCAATTGAGGCGGGTGCACGGGCGGTTGAACCTTCGGCACGGCGGGCGGCGGCGCTGTAATTGTGGGCGCGAACAATTCTTTGCCGCAGTTGCGACAGAAACTCTCGCCGGGCGTGGCTGGGGTTCCACACTGCGGACAAATCGTTGCCTTCAATGTCGGATCACTCATAGGGGAAACAGTCTATGTCTGGTTGCCCGAGCACTCGCTTCTTTCAGTTGTCGAATGAAAACCGGCCGCGGAGAGCAATGCTTCTATCGAGAAACGCAACGAAAGTCAATGTAAAATATTAAGAAGTGATCTGCGCTGACCAGCGAGTGCGTATGCAATGAGACCGCCAACCGCCAGAGCGATCACACCCCAAGCCCGTATGACGCCTGTTCCATAAACCGACGACCAATTGAAAATCGCCCGCGCCCTATCAATCCCTAACATATATCACCGATTATGAACGACCGACAACAGTGTATGCGGCCGGAAAACGTTGAGCAAAGCAAAAGGCCGATGCCCTCAAGGCACACCAGCCTCCCTCAAAACCGCGACGCTCTTCGCCTCTTCCAGCTTTACGGCTTTGCGTATTGGGCTCCGCCTTGAAAATCGAGGCCGATGTAAGGCTCGTCACCAACTATCCACGCGTCATGCCCCGAAGGAATCGCCGTCACATCGCCCGGCTTGATCTCACTCTCTGATCCATCGTCCATTCTGACTACCATCCGCCCGGCGAGCGTATAAATCAGGTGAGAGACCCGACAGCTATCCGTGCCGGCCACAGGTTTGACGCACTCAGACCACTTCCAGCCAGGTTGGAACGTCGCCCGCATCACTTGAGAACCACCGAGGTTCAGAACCTCAATCTTTCCCTTGTCGACATTGCGTGTTTCCTCTGGCGAATCAAAGCTCTTGTTTACTGTTTCTGCCATCCTGCACCTCCAAATTGAACGAATTAATATGAGTACGCCTTCTATAACAAACGAACCACCCAAGTCAATGAGAGGGGTGGACAAGTAAACAGGACTTGAATGTTTTAGAACCTCAGTGTATAACCATATCCACCAAGACGAGTGCTGAACGTACTCGTCTAAAGCGCGCGGTGCTTGTGGGAGGGCACTTAGCGCGCCTCGCAATCCCTAAAGATTGTGAGCCGGGGCGGCAACGGGGTGAGGACGTTGCCGCCCTATTAATTTTTGTGGGGCTGCCGATCCTTAACACTTGTCATTGGTCATTTGACATTTTTCATTTGTCATTTGCTTAATCTAAGCTCATAAATCTAATCAAGCAGGATTGGGGTTTTACCGATGTCAATCGATGCGAAGAAAGCTTTGATAGTAGTCGATGTGCAGAACGATTTCTGCCCGGGCGGATCTCTGCCGGTGGCTCGTGGAGATGAAGTGGTGGCGCCGCTGAACGCACTCATCGAAGAGTTTTTGGATCGGGCTGAGCCGGTTTTCAAGACTCGCGATTGGCATCCGGCTAAGACTAAACACTTCGCTGCCTATGGAGGTGTCTGGCCGGTGCATTGCGTTCAGGGAACGCGCGGCGCAGAGTTTCATCCCGACTTAATGGACGATCCACGCATCACGATCATTTCAAAGGGCATTGACGAAAGCGCCGATGGCTACTCGGGATTCGACGGCACTAACCTCGCTCAGTTGCTGCGTGAGGATGGGGTCGAGGAAGTTTGGGTTGGCGGACTGGCGACCGATTATTGTGTCAAGCACACCGTTCTCGATGGGCTGCGCAAAGGCTTCAGGGTGAACGCGCTGGCTGATGCGATGCGCGCAGTTAACGTGAGGCCACATGATGGTGCGCAAGCGATTAACGAAATGCGCGATGCCGGCGCGGAAATTGTCGGCAGCGTTAAGAACGCGGCCGGAGGGGGAGAGTAAGCTGCGGCTCGCTGTTCACCGACACTGATGCTTGCAATCGTCCCTGGCTCTCTTCGCAGCGTGTTCACAAGCCTTACGTTCGGATTTTAACGGTATCGCTCTGCATACATCTTTGCGTATGCGATAGCGGTCATTACACCGGTCTTTGCACCGGTTTCCGCCGCCTGCTGCCGTGCCTATGAGGGAGAATCCTCCGACCAGAATCAACACCAGGAGACTTGATCTTACAATTGTTTTCGTCCGCCGCATGGTTTCGCTCCTTTTTGAATAACAGCGGGTCAATTTTGTCCTCGCTGAAATCCGTTTTACATTCCCAACCGAACCGGGGCCCCGATGAATTTCGCGAAGGAGAGGGTTCTAGAATACTACTGACACGCGACTAGTCAAAGTCATTACACTGATGATTCTAGGCTGCGAACGTCGCATGATATGATTTCGTCACGATGGGAACGCTGAATTTCGATCGCTATCACGCCGCCATGGGCGATGCGTCATACAAAGACGTAACTCGCGTTCACAACAAGCCGCTCAGCGAGACGACAGCAACTTTCTACTGCACGCAAAGAAAGCTTCCATTCGCGCCGGTGCTGGGACATGAGCGTCTGATTCGCTTGCTTGTCGATAGCCAAATCGACCGGCCACGATTGCGCTTTCTCGAACAGGATCGCGGCGGATTGCAGCGCTTCGCCAAAGCCATCGAAGATATTCAGTTCGCCGGCAGCATTCGGGCGGTGCGTCCAGGCACCATCATGTTTCCACAACAGCCGTTTGCCGACATCACCGGAAGGTTTGGGCTTACGCAAGCGCAGGAGATCAAGTTCGAGCATGCTTTCGATCTGCCGATGACCACCGCCAGCGTCGCGATGCAGTTTCGGATGGCGGCGGGAGATCGCTGGCTGTCCGATTTTTCGCTGCGGCGCAACGGCGATATCGAGCGGGCCGTGGATATCGCGACCTACGCCTTCATCGGCGGCTTCAACGACACGTCGAACATGGAAGCGGCGCATCGGCTGGACATTCCCGCAGTCGGCACGGAAGCGCATTACTGGCAGCAGGCTTATCTTGAATACTTGTACGAGCCGGAGATCGAACTGCGCACCGGTCAGCCTAAACATTTCGAACAGGTCGCCTTTGAGCGTTGGCTGGACGCAAACCCTAATGGCACAACCTTATTGCTCGACACAATCGATGTTTACATGGGCGCAGTGCATGCATCGATGGCGGCGACTTCGACCGAAGCACGGCGGAAGGCATTCAAAGGATTCCGAGTCGACTCAGGTGACCTTGCGGAACTGGGCCAGTGGTGTCTGCGCTTCTTTGAAGCGAACGGCCTGCCGGGTTTGAGGCCAAACTTAACGGGCGATCTTGACGTCGAAAAAGTAGAAAAAATCGTCGCCGAGTTTCCTGAAGCTGCGGGTTTTGGCATCGGCACCAAACTATCCAGCGAGGTTCGACATGTCGCCGGTGTCATCTTCAAAGCATGTATGATCGATGATCGGCCAACGTTGAAAGCCTCCAACTCCCTCGACAAAACAACGCTGCCGGGGCGCATGCAGGTCTTTCGTGGAATCGATGCCGACGGTAACTACGTGACTGACGTCATTGGCCTGGACGACGAAGACATGAAAATTCCCGGGGCGGCGCGGGTTGAGCGCCTGTTGCAAGCATTCTGGGAAAATGGGCAGCATTCGGCAATTCCCTCGATCGAAAAACAGAAGGCATTCGTCGCCAATCAGATAAAGCGGTTCAGAGATCTTCATAACTATCCATGCACGCTGAGCGATCGTCTGGCGAAGCTGCGTGACGATCTCACCGAGCGGATGCGCGCCGACAATTCTGGGTGGGAAAGGATTTTGAAATTGCCGGAAGAAATGCCCGAAGAATTGCAACCGGTAAGATGAAAGATAGGAGTGGACGGAATGGACCTAATCCCCACACATGGCGGTTATCGAAATCTGAAAAGCTTTCAAGTGGCGCAGGTAGTCTATGACTTGACGGTGCGGTTTTGCGATCGCTACATCGAGAAACGAAGCCGGAAGGAATCGATCATGATCAAATTGTTGATAATCGCTTTAGTAATTTTAAGTTTGCCAATGCTTACACTAGCCCAAAAGTCTCGCCAGGCGTTCGCTTACGATTACACGATCGACGATCTGCCGAACGGCTTGAGGCTGGTCACGGTGCCGACTGACTATCCGAACCTCGTCGCCCTTTACATCGTGGTGCAAACCGGTTCGCGCAATGAGCCCGAAAAAGGCAAGAGCGGCTATGCGCATCTGTTCGAGCACCTGATGTTTCGCGGCAGCGAACATTACACCGGCCAGGAACGCGACGAAGTCTTGAAAAAGGCGGGCGCGGATTCGAATGCTTACACGACCGATGATCGCACGGTGTATCACGAAGTCTTTTCCAAAGACGATCTCGACAGAATTCTCGAACTCGAAGCCGATCGCTTTCAGCATCTGAAGTATTCACCGGACGGCTACAAGACCGAAACGAAAGCCGTCCTTGGGGAATTCAACAAGAACAGCGCCAACCCCGAAGAGAAACTTTTTGAAGTGCTGCGCGCGACCGCTTATCAACGGCACACTTATTCGCACACCACGATGGGTTTCATCGAAGACATCGAGGACATGCCGAACCAATACGAGTACAGCTTGCAGTTCTACAGTCGTTACTACCGGCCTGAGTACACGACGATTGTTCTGGTTGGCGACGTGAAGCGCGATGATGCTTTGGCCATGACAAAGAAATACTTCGGCGCCTGGAAGCGTGGCACGTATGTTCCCGAGATTCCCGGCGAAACCGAGCAGAAGGAACCGCGTGAGAACCATGTCGACTGGCCGTCGGAGACGCTGCCGCTTATTTACGTGGCGTTTCGCGGACCGGCCTACTCGGATTACAAAAAGGACAAGGCCGCGCTGGATCTAGTTGCGCCGCTCGCGTTTGGCGAAAACTCAGACCTCTATCAAAAGTTGGTGCTGCAAGAACAGAAGGTAGAAGAATTGTCTTATAGCTTCGATGACCACGTCGATCCCGAACTGTTCTACGTCAGCGCAAAAGTGAAAGATCTAAAAGACGTGGACTATGTGCGACAGCAAATCCTGGATACGTACAAACGATTCAGCAACGAAGCCGTACCGCAAGCCAAGCTTGACTCCACCCGCTCACGCCTGCGCTACGAATTCGCTTTGTCGATGAACAGCTCGGAAGCAATCGCCAGTTCGCTGGCGAACTACATCGGACTGCGACGCACGCCCCTAACGATCGATAAGTTGTTTGCCCTCTACGATACCATCACGCCAAACGACATAAGGGACACGGCGCACAGGTACTTTGTTGACAGTCACCGCACAATCGTAACGCTCAACACGAAGAAGGAGGTGGCGAAATGACACGCACATTCTTCGTGTCGTCAGCCTTAATTGCCTTGGTGCTTTTCGGAATCGCATTCGGAAATCAAATTGTCGAATCGAGCGCAACACCAACGCGCTTTCATAATTCAATGCCCTTGATCGATATAGCCGACACAAACACCGTCTTGCTGCCCAACCGCTCGCCGCTGGTCTCGTTCCGCATTCTCTTCATGACCGGCTCGGCCTTTGATCCCAAAGGCAAAGAAGGCCTTGCGTCGTTGACTGCTTCGATGTTGGCTGAAGGCGGCTCGCGCGCAAAAACCTACGCGCAAATCACCGATGCGATGTACCCAATGGCCACTTCTTTTCAGTGGCAGGTGGATAAAGAGATGACGGTCTTCTCGGGCACCACGCACCTCGACAACCTGGAAAAATATTATTCGCTGATTCGAGAGATGCTCCTCGAACCCGGATTTCGTGAGGACGATTTCAAACGATTAAAAGAACAGGCCGTCAATTATCTTAAGAATTCACTTCGCGGCGGCAACGATGAAGAGTTGGGCAAGGAAGTGCTCTACACGATGATCTATCCCGCAACTCATCCTTACGGGCACCAGAATGTCGGCGCGGTCGGCGCGCTCGAAAGGATGACGCTCAAGGATGTGCGCGATTTTTATCAGGCGAACTACACACAGGCGAACCTGGTGATCGGGCTAGCTGGTGGGTATCCGGAAGGTTTTCCAAAAACTGTCGAAGCCGACTTTGCGAAATTGCCGAAGGGCAAACCGACCACCGCAAAGTTCGTTTTCCCCAGACAGGCGCTGGGAACCAAAATCGAGATTGTGCAACGCGAAACGCGCTCGACTGCAATCTCGCTTGGCTTTCCCATTACGGTGACGCGCGCCGACAGAGACTGGCCGGCGCTCGCCGTCATCGCTTCTTACTTTGGACAGCATCGTTCCAGCAACAGCTATCTTTATCAACGCTTGCGTGAAGCGCGCGGGTTGAACTACGGCGACTACGCTTACGTCGAATACTTCCCACGCGGAATGTTTCAGTTTCAACCCGATCCTAATCTCGGCCGGCGTCTGCAAATCTTTCAAATCTGGATCCGTCCGGTCGAGCCTCAGAATGGCCACTTCGCTCTCCGCGCTGCGCTTTACGAATACGATAGGCTCATGCGTGACGGCATGTCGAAGGAGGTGTTTGAGTCGACACGGGAGTTTCTATCGAAATACGCAAACGTGCTGATCGCGACGCAGGACGCACAGCTCGGATACGCGCTCGACAGCCGCTACTATCACCTCGCCGATTTTCCTACCTACATGCGCGAGCAACTGGCGAAGCTGACGCTTGACGACGTGAACCGGGCAATCAAGCAATATCTGAAATCCGACTCAATGCGGATTGCCATCGTGACGAAAGACGCCTCAGGATTACGCGACGCGATTATCAACAACCGGCCGTCGCCGATTACTTACAACTCGCCGAAGGCTAAGGAAATCACCGACGAGGATAAGATCATTGAGACGTACAAGATTGTCGTGAAACCAACCGATGTCGCGATCGTCCTGGTCGAGAAAGTCTTCGAGTAGTCAGCAAGGTCATTCACATTTCGTGTCGACCTTCGCCTTGGCGTCTTTGGTTCATTCCTTTCTTCTCTTAGGGAAACCGATTACCTACATTATTGCACCACGGTGCGCTCGATTCGCCGATCGGGTACCAGCCACATGATTGCCACAAATACGTAAAGGGCGCAGGCGAGCCACGATCTCACAAACGCAAGTGGGATCGCGACGAAATAAATCACGATTGAGATCTTGCCTTTGAAATCGCGACCCAGCGCTGTTGCCAGTACAGACTCAAGACCATGTAGAGAAAGGAGTGTGCGGACAAGGATGAAGTAAGCAATCGCCGCGCACAGCAGGACGCCTCCATATAAGGCCACCGGCCACGCCGCGAACTGATTTTCTCCCATCCAATTGGTGACGAAAGGCGTCAATGACAACCAGAAAAGCAGATGCAGATTGGCCCACAACACTGACCCATTAACGTGCTCGGCCACCTGCAAGAGATGATGATGATTGCTCCAGTAGATTCCCAGGAAGACAAAACTCAGGAGATAACTAAGGAAAACCGGAATCAGTGGACGCAGGGCTGTGATGTCAGTTCCACGCGGAGCGCGCATCTCCAACACCATCACCGTGATGATGATGGCAATTACGCCATCGCTGAACGCTTCCATTCTGGCCGTGGTCATGCAGCGGGTCGATCACCTTCTTTTCCTACCCGTTCCTGCAACCACAGATTCAAGAGGGTCTCGGCTGAAATGCCCTTCCGCTTAGCAATACTCGCAATGCGCTCCGAGAGATCTGCTTCGACGGGATAGTAAGTAACCTCAGACGAGATATCTATATCGAACTCCACCGGTTTAGTTCTGTCCCAGTAATCGCTGAGATCGTGGCTGTCCCAAAACTCCCCGATCTCTTCATAAGAAGTGGCATTTGAGATTGAACTCTTACTTTTTCTCATATCGTTTCTGAGAATCATTGACTGCCGCCGCGAGCGGTGACACTCTCGACTTCTTCGCTGATTGTCCTGGACTCGACTGCCTGATCCAGAGCGGCGGGCTTGCGGGCAGGTCTGCGAATCGTGCCAAGCAGTCGCGTCGAAAGTGTCGCTGACCTCGTCGCCCATTTCCGCCAGCGCGCCGTCGCTCGCAGATCGTCCAGCACCGAATAGACGACCGGCGTGGCAATCAGAGTGAGTAGCAGCGAGAGCGATTGCCCGCCGATCACAACGATCGCGATCGAGCGACGCTCTTCCGCGCCGGGGCCGGTGCCCAGCGCCAGCGGCGTCATGCCCGCCACCAGGGCCAGCGTCGTCATCAGGATCGGGCGCAGCCGATCACGATTGCCCTGAATGATCGCGGCGTCACGTTCCATCCCGAGCGCGCGCAGATTGTTCATATGATCGATTTGCAGGATCGCGTTCTTCTTAACCACTCCAAACAGCACCAGGATGCCGAGCGCCGAATAAAGATTCAAGGTGTCATTCAAAAGCCAGAGCGAAAGCAGAGCGAACGGAACCGAGAGTGGGAGACTCAGCAGAATTGTGAATGGGTGGATCGTGCTTTCGAATTGTGACGCCAGAATCATGTACATGAAGATGATCGACAGCAGAAACGCCCAGAGAAATTCAATAAAGGTTCTTTCCAGTTCACGGCCGCGTCCGGCAATCGTCGTTGAGTAGGCAGCCGGCAAATTCATCGCCGCTGTGGCTTTGCGCAAAGCCTCGATTCGATCCGCCAGCGCATAACCGGGGGCCACGTTAGCGCGCATGGCCACCATCCGCTGCCGATCCAGACGATCGATGCGTGACGGGCTGATGTCTTCTTTGATTCTCACCACACTATCGAGCCGCACCAATCCAACTCGCGACGATGGCACATAAAGACGAGAAATCGTGGCTTGGTCGCCGCGATCGCGCTCGCTCAAACGTAGCTGCACATCGTAATCGAGATTGACCGATGGATCGTAAAAGCGCGTCACCTGATCGTCGCCGCCCACCATCAGACGCAGACCGTTAGCAATGTCGGAAGTGTCGACGCCCAGATCCGCCGCGCGCGCGCGATCGATTTGCACACGCAATTCGGGCTTATCAAGTTTTAGCGTCGTGTCGGCGTCATTGATGCCGCCTAATTCCCTGGTTTTTGTTCGTAAGTCTTCGGCATATTTCGCGAGGGCTACTAATTCCGGGCCGCGAATTACAAAGTCGATGTCCTGTTGGCCACCGCCGATGTTAAAGCTCGGGGCGTTGCGAACGCTGAAACGCAGCGGGGCGTACTTCTGCATGCGGCTTCGCACTTCCTGCATCACGTCGCGCTGAGAATAGTTGCCGCGAAACGCTGCCAGGGGATGCCCTTGCCTGATCGAATTCCAGAGCTTCGTTAGCGAGAACGTTCGCTCTTCGTGCGGTGCGATCCGGACGTACGCCTGACCCTGATTCACGGCGCCGAGAAACGATCCGCCCGCGGAGGCAAGCACCAAACGCACGCCGGGTGTCGACAGCAAATCCTGCTCAACTGACTTCATGGCGTCGATCATCGCGACGACGTTCGTGCCTTCGGGCGCATTCACACTGACTTCGAACTCGGCTTCGTCGACATCGGTGGGAATGTATTCCTGCTTGACGACTCGATAGAGCGGGATGCTCGACAGCGCCACGGCGACGGCTATCACTGCGACCACCAGGCGATGCCGCATCGCCAGACGCAACAGCCAGGTGTAAGACCGATCGATAAAGCGATAGAACCCGCGCCGCGATCCGGCAGTAGCGACCGTATCATGATGCGCGTGCGACGCGTGACCGGCGGCGGCGTCTTCAGAGCGGAGCAGACGCGCGCTCATCATCGGTGTCAGCGTGAACGAGACGAGCAACGACACCAACACCGCGACTGCTGCGGTAATGCCGAATTGAAACAGGAACCGGCCCGAGATCGACGACATGAAAGAGACCGGCAGGAAGATCACCACCAGCGAAAATGTCGTGGCCATAACTGCGAGACCGATATCAGCGGTCGCTTCTTTGGCCGCCCGCATGGGTGTGATGCGTTTCTCTTCGACGAAGCGGAAGATGTTTTCCAATACGACGATCGCATCGTCGATTACCACGCCTACCATCAACACCAGTGCCAGCATCGTCACGCCGTTGAGCGTGAAATTCAGCGCGCGCATCATGGCAAAGGTCGAAATTACCGAGCAGGGAATCGCAATCGCTGCGATTAGCGTCGAGCGCCAGGAGCGCATAAAAAGCAGGACGACCAAACTCGCCAGGATGCTTCCCAACACCAGATGACGTGTGATCTCATGCAACGCAGAGTCGATATACCGCTCCTGGTCGCGGATGATCTCCATCTTGATGTCGGATGGTAGTTGGGCTGAGACCCGACCGAGTTGGGCCTTGACGTTGCGGATCACTGCGACGCTGTTGGCCCCCGACTGGCGGCGAATCTCGAGCGTGACTGTAGGCGCACCGTTCAAATGTGCCAGCGAACGTTGCTCTTTGGTTCCATCCTCGACCCGGCCAATGTCGCGTATCTTGATGGGCGCGCCGTTGATGTTTGCGATGACGAGTTCTTCCATATCGCGCGGGTCGGTAAAACGCCCGAGCGTCCGCAAAACCAATTCACGCCGCCCCGCCTCGACGTTTCCGCCAGGAACGTCTGCGTTCTGTCGCTGCAAAGCGTTGCGCACCGTGGTGATGGGAAGTTTGTAAGCTGCCAGCCGCTCAGAATCGATCCAGACATTGATCGCGCGTTGCAGACCACCAACGACGTCGACCTGGCCGACACCTTCGGCACGCTCGAGTTGAGGACGAACGATTTTGTCGCCGTATTCGGTCAGCTCGCGAAGCGATCGTTGACCCGAAAGCGCAATGGAGATGACCGGCGTACTGTCGTTATTGAATTTTCCAATGACCGGCGGCTTCACGTCGGGCGGCAGGTCGCGGACGACCGAAGCGACGCGATCGCGAACATCCTGGGCCGCAGTGTCGATGTCGCGATTAAGATTGAACGTCGCCATCACGAACGACGTTCCCTGCCCGGAAACCGAGCGCAACTGATCGATGCCATCGACGGTGTTGACGACTTCTTCGATTCGCTGCGAGACCAGCGTCTCCATCTCTTCCGGAGACGCGCCGGGCAAATTCGTACGCACGCTAACGGTAGGCAGATCGACGGAAGGAAAACGATCGACGCCCAGCTTGAAATAACTTGCCGAGCCGACGACGACCAGCGACAAAATGATCATCGCGGCGAAGACCGGGCGGCGGATACAAATTTCAGCGAGCTTTTGCATTTGAAGTTTTCTTAGTTAATTCGCTCCAGCCAAATTCTGGGATCTCGACTTCCGTGCAGCACTGCGATTACTTCGATTCTATCTGGGAGGACCCGATAGTAAATCAAGTAGGGAAATGTTCGTAGCTTGCCGCGTCGCACATCGCGATGGGCTACGGGATATATTCGCGGCATCGACTCGATCCTGCCGACAATCTCAACCAGCATATCCGTGAAGACATCTCCTAAACCGGGCTGCTGGTGCTCGTACCAACGTCGCGCCTCAAGTACGTCTGCCTCTGCTTCCGGTCTAAAATCAGCCGCGAGAGTCATAACTTCTCACGGAGCCGTCTCTTGACCTCTTCCCATGGGATCGCAGCATCGGGATTAGCATCGGCCGCTGCCAATCGCCGGTCTAGTTCTTCCCGGTGCCAGTCGGGAACAGGCAAAGCCGCTGTAGAGTCGGGGATACTGTCCCAGAGTTCACCGATAAGCTCCAATCGTTGCTCAACGCTCAGTGGTGTTCTGAGTAACTCGGAAGCCACCTCAGGTAGTTGTTGTGACATCAATGCCTCTCTTTGGTTTTCATCCGCTCGTCCACTCGTGGCCGGAAGGTGAATCCTTTCTCAATGAAGTAT
>QHXG01000010.1:14035-17152 GCA_003222845.1 Acidobacteriota bacterium
CCAGTCCGATCCGCGTCGACCAGTCGTTACGGCTTTCTCCATGGCTTTTCCATTTTCGACGACGATCACCTTTTCAATTCCGGCGAACGTCACTATGGCGCTCGCCGGCACTGTCGCCGCTGTCGCCGTTTGATTGGTGATGATTTCAGCGCGCACAAATGCTCCCGGCTTCAAGCGGCCATTGTTACGGACGTCGGCTTCGACGGATAGCACACGGTTCTGTTCACTTATCGTTGGACTCAAACGTTTGATGTAACCGAGATAGGATTCGGTGTCGCCTTCAACCGTAACGCGCACGCTTTGGCCGTTGCGCACATTGTGCGATTCGCGTTCGGGAACTTCGACGCGCAGGCGCAGAGGATCGATCCGCACCACATCAACCACCGGAGCGCCCGCCGCGAGATATTCGCCCACGCTGGCCTTTTTCTCCTGCACAACTCCGTCCATCGGCGCATAGACTGCAGTGTCGGCAAGTTGTTGTTTGGCCAGCGCCACCTCCGAACGTCTCTGCGCCAGCATTCCCTGCCGATTTCGAATCTCTTCCAGCGCATCCTGATAACGGCTGAGCGCAACTTTGTATTCCGCATCCACACTTTCAAATTCAGCCCGTGGTGTAACACCCTGCTGGACCAGCTTGGACGCCCGATCGCGCTTGAGCTTAGCGTCATCCAGAACAGCCTTCGCCTGCCGCACCGTTCCCGTCTCTTCGCTGGTAACCCGATCGTCAGCGCCGTCCGGCGACAAGCCCAGACGCGCCCGGCTCTGCGCCAACGCTGCCTCGGCTTGTTCCACGCGCAGCTTGTAATCCTGCTGTTCCAATTGCGCGATGGCCTGGCCTTTGTGAACGACGCTGCCGAGATCGACGGAAATCGTCTGCAGACGGCCCGGTACCTTCACGCTGACCGTCGTGTGGTCGTAAGCCGCGAGCGTGCCGTTTACCGTCACGGCTTCACCGACCGGCATCTCGATAACCCTGGCGGTCTTCACCTGTCTCGCCGCAGACTTGCTGTCCGGGCTAGCCGCCTTTCCGGACGAGGGATAATCGCTCTTGCAAGCCGACAAAATCGCAGTGAGCAGCAAGAGTAAACAAAGAACCTGCGCGCGTATGCAAACTTGAAGTTGGGATGAAGCGGTTACCGAAAACATGTACGATTTATACCAGGCAGACCGGAAGCAAGTTTAGCATGTAAGACGGTGTGACGCTGTATGCGGTTACGAACACCTCGAGAACGGCGACATTTCGACCGCTGAAAACAATGCTTGCGTCTGACGTTGCGTCAGACTTTAGGATCAACTCGATTTGGAGATGAGCGATGAAAGACGCTGACGACAAACTATTCCAGGCCCGTGAATTCGCTGAACTTACGGGCGTCACAGTGCGGACCCTGCATCATTACGATCGATTGGGTCTGTTGAAGCCCAGCCGCTATTCTCGCGCCGGGTATCGGCTTTATCGCGCGAGCGACGTGACCAGGCTGGAACAAATCGTAGCGTTGAAGTTCATCGGCTTCTCTCTGAACGAAATTAGGAACATTCTGAACCGGAATTCAATTGATTTGGCGACAGCGCTTTGCCAACAGCGGGAAGCGCTTACAGAAAAAGCAAAGCGTTTGGAACTTGCCATTCAGGCAATCGAGCGCGCCGAGTACGTGATTGGCGCGAGCCGCGAGCCGGGCTGGGAAATGTTCATCAAAATAATCGAGGTGATCAATATGCAACAAGACATGAACTGGACTAAGAAGTACTATTCCGAGGAAGCACAGCAAGAAATCGGGAAGCGTGCCGCGACGATTCCGCACGAAGTAATCGAACAAAGTCAACGCGACTGGGCGATCTTGATCAAGGAAGTGGATGCGGCCGTCTCTTCCGGTGTGGATCCCGCAAGTGAGTTGGCGCAAGGACTTGCCGCCCGCTGGTCCGAACTACTCAAAGCGTTCACCGGCGGCAACCGGGAAATTCAGAAGGGCCTTAACAAGATGTACGCTGACCGAGCAAACTGGCCGGCATTGATGCCGAAACCTTTCAGCGACGAGGTTCAGGCTTTCATCATCGAAGCGATGAAGCATCGAAAGTAGGAACGCCGACTTCCTGTCGGCGGTTCGCGGGCATCTTGCCCGCTGCTTAATTCGCCGGCAGGGATGCCGGCGGTCCGCACGCAGGATGCGTGCGCTCCTTTACGAAACCAGCGGTGAAATTTCTCCCCATTTCCCCTGAAACACAAAACTGCTGATCGGTTTTCTGCTTCGCAGGCCCAACTCCTGTTCTCTGAAGTTTTCGGGTAACACATCGACGTCGGCCGCGTAACCGACGGCGATCGCTGCGACCGGTTCAAACTCTTCGGGCACGCCATAAATCTCTCGCACTTTCTCCGGAGAGAATCCCGCCATCTGATGCACGAAAAGACCCAACGCAGTCGCTTCGACAAGCATGTTTCCCATGGCGAGGCCAACATCGTGAAAAGCATGACGATTCGGTTTGCCGGTCTTTTCGAATTTTAGCTTGGCTACCGAAACCATAAGCACCGGAGCCAGGCTTGCCCAATGTTGGTTCTTCTCGACAAGGCAACTTAGCAGGCGCGCATGCGCTTCCAGTTTTTGTTTCGTAGCGACGATGAAAGACCAGGGCTGCTCGTTGAACGAGGACGGAGCCCAACGCGCCGCTTCGAACAAGCTCTGCAATTTCTCTGATTCGACCATTCGATCCGAGAAAGCGCGCGGACTCCAACGACGCTTCAAGATTTCTTCAATTGGATAATCTGTCTGAGCAGGCTTTTCCATTGTTCGCTCCTTACCATGTCGAATGAACTGCCACAGAGACACAGCGCGGCTTAGGCCGCAACCAAACGCGTTAGCTCCGAAGGAGCAGAATGTTTATAGCTAAAGCGATCACAAACCAATCCAAGCTCCGTAGGAGCGAAACTAAAGGCGCGATATACATTGCGCTCCTACGGAGCTGTACACGTAAGCAGACGGTTATCTATAAACATTTCATCCCTACGGGATTCATCCGTCCAAGAACTTGCTCAAAAAACAAGAAGTTAGACCTTTGTTACACAGAGACACAGAGAATCCGCAAAGGATAAAGAAACCTCACGGGACGCTTGTGTCTCTTGTCTCT
>QHXG01000545.1 GCA_003222845.1 Acidobacteriota bacterium
TGGCACGCACCAATCATTGCGCAGGGCCACAACTATCCGGGCCATCCGCTAGCGGGAATATTCATGATGACCTTATTCACCACCTCTCTATCTTTCCCGATGGCCTATTGCCGGTTTAAGTCCAAGACTATTCTGGGGCCAAGCGCACTTCATGGAATGATCAATCCGCTCGGAGTGCTGACCGTGTTCTTTGTTGTCGGAGCAAACCCGCTGGTTGGATTTGTCGCAGGCATCGCTGGTATTGCAGTCATTCTATTGTTGACCGTCGGTATATACGTTTTCGATAAGAAATTCATACGGGACTATCAGATGTTGTGAGTTGACTGTTGCGGTTAAAGCCGGTCAACATGCTCTGCCCGCCCAACAAATCGTTGGACGCGAGCGGCGGGAGCCTCTCGTAACTAGCTTGGTGCGGCGGACGGTGCTTTTATTCGCGCCACCGCGTGAACTCAGACGTTCGGCGCTTCGCATGATTCCCCGCAACAAGAAGGAAGACCTATGTCTGATAAGAAAGAGTCTGTGAGCAAAGCTATTACTAGACGAGATTTTCTCTACAGATCGGCGGCGGCTGGCGCAAGCGTTCCGCTATTGACCTCAAATATAACGAACCAAGAGCCGGCCACAGAGCGAGTGGTCACGCCCCCAGCAGAGTTCAAAGCCGTCCGAGACTTCATCGGAGAGAAGATTCGTACAGGGATTGTCCCATCTCTCGTCATCATGGTCGTCAAGGATCGGCAAACAGTCTGGGCTGAAGCTTTTGGTTATGCAGACCTGGAGACCAAGCGGAAAGCCACCGTTAACAGCATATATAAGATCGCTTCGGTTTCTAAACCGATCACCGTGACGGGACTAATGACACTCGTTGATCGAGGTCTCATCAACCTCGATCAACCGGCTAACGATTACCTGCAAGATGCCAACCTACGCGCCTACGTGGGCTCGGCAAGCGGGATGACCCTGAGACGGCTGGCAAACCACACGTCAGGTCTGCCCATACATGAAAACTTGTTCTACGACGGAGCCCAACCTCTCTCCGCGAGCGAGACAATTCGCGGCTACGGCTTTGCCGCGTGGGAACCGGGAACCCATTTTCAGTATTGCAATCTGGGCACGGCGATCTTGGGCTTCATTACAGAAGCCGTCTCCAAAACACCGTGGGCGCGTTACCTGAAGCGCACGCTCTTTGACCCGCTTGGTATGAGGCGGACGTTCGCTGAGCTTCCACCCGGCCGTGAGAAAGAAGCTGCCGGCAGGTACGGTGTCGATATCACAACCCAGTACGATTACGACTTAGCGGGACGCTTCGTGCGGACTGGACCCCACTCCACCGATCATCCCGGCGGCTCGTCGATGTGGAGTTGTGCGAGCGATCTGGTAAGTTTCGCTCAGATGCACATCAATGGCGGCGTGCTAAACGGAACGCGCATTCTACGGGAAGAGTCGGCACGCATTATGCAGAACCTCACCGTCGAGAGTAATGAAGAACCCGGAAGAAAATACGGCGTCGGTTGGTGGGGCGATTCCTCACTAGGAAGGCACAATTTCGGCCATAGCGGCGGCGGACCCGGAATGGGCGTGATGCTTTCGGCTTACCCGGATGACAATACGATTACGGTCGTGCTCACCAACTATTATGGCGCGATGGCCCCGGAGGTTGCCAAACGCCTCGCCCGCGTACTGTTGCCAAATTCGCAAGGAACCAGTGGAAGACCCGATCCGCAAAACAATGTCTCGGGGCCTTCCGCGACGCCTGTGACGCTCACCGGAACGTGGGGAGGTAAACTACTATACCCGGCGGGCGACATCCCTCTGCGCCTCGTCATACACGACAACGGTATGGCTGAAGTTGGGTTCGGCAAAAGACCGTTGGTGAAAATGAATGACGTAAGTATGAAGAATGGTAACTTCACAGGCAGCACAGAAGGCGTTCTCATCAGGCGTCCGGGGTTTCAAGGGGTTTCAGTTTTGGAGTTTCAGTTACGACGAGAAGGCAGTCGAATGATCGGAATCTGCGACACTTACGCAAAGGGCTACTTTGAGTTGGCGCACTGGGTAGAGTTAGAGAATCAGCCTTAAGATTGTTGCCGAAGCCGCGCCGAACAAGTCATTCAACCGGAGCGGAATCAGCCTGCTTTTCATTCGCAAGATTGGAGGCTTGATATGATTCTTCCCGCCCGGTTAATTCGGACGTTCGGCGGCTCGTATTGATGGGCAGAGAGCGAGAAATGGAATCATGAGGAAAACCCTACTGTTCGTTTATGCACTTGCGACCAGCTTACTGTTGTCTAGTCCTGTCCTTGGTCAATCTCCGGCCAAAACTGAATCTAACCACATGCGGCAGGTCAAACGTCAAGTGCTGACTTCGACTTCTCTCCCTCCTATCCGCATTAAGTTTGATAAGGCGTTTAAGTACGTCGGCTCACAGAGTTTTATCTTGTATGACAGGGCGCAGGTGGAGCAGCACTTCTTTGTTAACGCCGATAAGCAGAAGCGTATCAAGCGTATGTACATGATGCAGTTTGAAGGCTATCTGCCCAACATCAAAGCTACATACGATTACCCTCTCACAAAAACCGTTACTCTTGGCGGGCAAACATACATCGTAAATTCCGAAGGCATTCCGAATGTTCCTGCCGTGCTCAAGCAGAATCCACAATCAGATGTCACTCGCGCCGTGTCATTTCTGGAGAGCAAAGGTTATCGCATTAGTGAGTCAATAATGTTTCAGCGTTTCGTGCGTCTGGTGGATGACGCCAAACGCAACGAGTTCATTTTGCTTTACGTTGAAGATGCAGCCACAAGCGCGTTCGCCGAAAATGAGAAGGCCCAGCAAGAGTTTTCGAGCCGAGCGTTGAAGGGTTTCACGATTTTAAAATAAAGAAGCCTCTCGCCGTGAAGCCGAACAAATCGTTGGACGCGAGCGGCGGAAGCGTGTTTCTCAACTTGATTCATCCGGCGATACTTGATTGAATTCGCCGCGTCAAATCAACCGTTGGGTTGCTCAGCATTGGGATTTCTGATCGCTCTATGACAAGTTCAAAATGCAAGCAGTGCGGGCTAGTCAATCCGATCCACGTGTCAGTGTGTAAGCGATGTGGCTTTCCTTTAGCTGCCGGGGAAATTCCGAACAGGCCGCCTGAAACTGATAAGAAAACTATGCCCGCGGAAAACGAACAATCTGGCATGCGGATCATCGAGACTTCGGCGCCGGCTGTTTGCAGTATCTGCGGAACAAATGACGACGTTGCGATTCGGAGTTTCCAAAGAACCTACACGCCTAACTGGGTCTGGCTTTTTCTGCCACTTGGGATTCTGCCGGCGGGAATCATTGGGCTTGCTGTTCAGGTAAAACATAATCTTTCACTTCCAATGTGCATGCGATGCTATCAGCGGCGTTCATGGGCGGGCGTGGTTTCGTGGCTGTCAATCATTGCTTGTATTTTTCTATTATTCCCAACAATCGGATTCGCTATCGGTAACAAGTCGTGGCTTGTCTTTCTAGGCGGATCTGGATTGATAGCGACGATCGCTTACCTTGCAGGCAGATACGACCGCAGTGTGAATCCCCGATACATTCAATTCACTAAAGAGCGCGTGGAAATTGAGGTTCCCGGGCGGGGGCGGCTCGTGGTATTTGATCGTGCGAATCAACAGGCCCAATGAGCTAACCCAACAGATCGTTGGACGCCTTGCATATCAGTAATACGGGAGCCAAATT
>QHXG01000012.1:0-595 GCA_003222845.1 Acidobacteriota bacterium
GCGAACAAGAGGAAGATTATGGGATGGGGCCACGCCGTGTATCGCACCGACGATCCGCGCGCGACTCATCTGCGCCAGCTCTCGAAAGAGATGGGTGAGCGCAAAGGCGATACTAAATGGTATGACATGACGGCGAAAGTGGAAGAAGTGATGAAGCGCGAGAAAGGATTATTGCCGAATGTCGATGCTTACTCAGCTTCGACTTACTACATGATGGGAATTCCGCTCGATCTCTACACGCCGATCTTTGCGATCAGCCGCATAAGCGGTTGGACAGCACATATCCTCGAACAATACGCTAACAATAAGCTGATTCGCCCGCGCGCGGAATACATCGGACCGCGCAACGTGCCTTACGTGCCGATTGATGAAAGGTGAGACGGCGATTATACTCGAAATGCTATGCCGACATTGACTCAGTCGTACGAACAAGGCATCACGGGAATCAGTTCTCATCTCTCTGAGGCGATCGAGTCATCACGCAGCATTCTTGATCTGCCTGATAACTGGGATGAGGAAGGCAGTTCGGCTTATGCAGAGGATGCTTGGAAACGCGCAACCAGCTTCGTTGAGGAGTGCGCGATTGGATATCGAG
>QHXG01000012.1:664-1164 GCA_003222845.1 Acidobacteriota bacterium
GGAGGGCAGCATTGATGTACGGTGGAAATCGTCAACACGATCAGTGCTCATCAATTTTCCGGCCGATCAAAGTCAACCGACCCAATTCTTCGGGAGCAACAGCGAGCGCGACTCAATTAAGGGAACGCTGGACCTGTCCTCACCAAACCAATGGATTCTGATGTGGCTAATGAGATAGGAACTAAATGGGAAGCTGAAGAAATACCTGACGAAGACTTCCTGTTCACGCGTGTGCATCACAGTTATTTGGACGATGATGGCGAACCTATTCCCGGCGCTTTCCGCAACCAGCCACCGAAAATAGGAGGGATGTCTACGGATTGGCAGAAGTATTCGACACCGGAGCATACAATAGCGAGAGCTCGACAGCCCACCGCCAACATCATAATCGAGTTTCTTACCGGAGCGGTTAGAAAGATTCCCAATCAGTTAGTAATTCATACTCCGGAGGTTCGATAACCGGGCCCACACTGATGTGTTCGGGGAGAAGACAGTAGAGG
>QHXG01000011.1 GCA_003222845.1 Acidobacteriota bacterium
TCTGTGTCGACGCGCTCGCTGCCGCCTTCGATGTTGCCCTCGAAATTGATCTTTGAAAGCTTGCCATATTCAGGAAACGATTTGATCCGGTAATAGATCGAACCGTCAGACTGATAGGCGTGATCACGCTCCTTCAATTTCTTGATCAGCGCAACCATGTCGGAGATGTGCCGCGTGGCGCGAGGCGCGACCTCGGGCCGCTCGCAACCGAGCGCATCAAAGTCTTCCCAGAACGCTTCAATGTATTTCACTGTGTAGTCGTCGATCGTCTTGCCGCTCTCCTGCGCCTTCGTAATGATGCGGTCGTCGACATCCGTAATATTCATCGCCTGCGTCACGCGCAAACCCTTGAACTTCAGATATCTTCGCAATACATCCGCCGCAATCGCGGACCGAAAATTCCCAATGTGCCCGTAATCCCAAACCGTCGGCCCGCAGTAATAAAATCGGACCTCGCCTTCGATTAGCGGGCGAAACTCTTCGAGTTGACCGGAGAGCGTGTTGTGAATGCGGAGCATTGGATGCGAGTCTATGAAAGGAATGGAAGTGAGTCAATCCTTCTTGAAATGCTCGAAACCCTGGGGCTGCAAATCCCATACGCGGTTGCCTTCAGCGATCTTGATCGTGTTTGTCTGATCGGTGATTTCCCCGATCCGAGAGATCGAAACGCCGTCAACTCGCTTTGGCAAACGTGCGATATTGTGGGGCTGAACGGTGAAAAGGAGTTCAAAGTCTTCGCCACCATGTAGCGCCAACGCAAGTGGATCAAGCGCGCGGCGGCCACAGAGTTTGATCACGTCTGGATCGGACGGAATGGATGCCGATTGAATCAGCGCACCGACATCGCTCTCACCGCAGAGATGCGCGAGATCGGACGACAGGCCGTCGCTAATGTCGATCATGGCGGTCGCTAGTCGCTCTTCGCCGAGAACAATGCCCCAGCCGATTCGCGGCGAGGGAGAGAGTTGACGAAGCAGAAGAGTCTGGAGCGCATCTTCTTCTGATCTCTCGGCACTCGCTTGTCGACGGCCTCCAGATCCGTAGCTACCAGCGTCTGACCCACCCGCTACCGCACGTGGTACTGACTCATGGTCCCTATCTCCTGTCTCCTGCTTACTGCCGACTGCCTCCTGCCGACTGCCTCCTGCCGACTGCCTACTAGTTACTCGCGCGCCCATCTCGATCAATTTCAAGCCTGCCGCGGCGCCGCCGAGTGTGCCGGTCACGAAGATTTGATCGCCGGGCCGCGCGCCTGTACGCAGAACTGCTGTTCCGGAAACGACCTCGCCAATCACGATCGAATCGATGACGATTCCTCCTTTCGTCTCCGAGACATCGCCGCCGGCGAGTGTCACGCCGTACTGATCTGCCAGCGCAAGGTAAGCTGCGGTGAACTCGTCTTTGAATTTGTCTCGCCAAGTTTCAGCCGGCATACCGAGCGATAATAACGACCACAAAGGACGTGCGCCCATCGCTGCGATGTCAGAGAGAGAAACTGCGAGAGCTTTGTGGCCGAGCATCCGCGGCGATGTCCCATAGCGATAAAAATCGACGCCTTCGACCAGCAAGTCTGTCGTGACGATCAGATCGCGACCAGCTCTTTGAGTAATGACAGATGCGTCGTCGCCGATTTCGTTGATTACGCGAGCAGAGTGATGTCGCGATCGCGTTTGTTCTCGAAGGTTGCGAATGAATTCAAATTCGTTCATTGCCGCTGTCTAAACAAAAGAACGAAATGCCGGAGGCACGAAATGTTTATAGACGACGAGTGCTCTTCGATTTCAACCTGGACGTGCGTGCGGCTATAAACATTTCGCCGCTACGCGGCTTTCTTGCGCAAATAGCGGCAGGCTTTACAGATTGCGACGCATAGATTCCAAACCGGATTCGATCGTCTCAATCGAAGTTGCGAAGGAGAAACGTACGTGGCCTTCGCCATGTGGACCAAAGACTACTCCGGGCACGGTGGCGACTTGGGCGCGATCGAGCAACAGCTCCGATGCCTGACGACTGTCGCTGCCGATCGTGGAAATATCCGGAAAAGCGTAGAAAGTGCCCGCTGGCGGCGCGCACCTCAACCCAAGTTCATTGAGGCCCGCTAAAAGCAGATCGCGGCGCTGCAGATATGCGGCGCGCGACGTGGCCAAGAAGTCTGACTCAGTCGTAAACGCGGCCAACGCGGCCCATTGAGTTGGCGTCGAGACGCCATTCGATGAATACAGAATGGCTTTCCGTAGACCGGTCATCCACGGTTCGGCAGCTACGGCATAACCAATGCGCCACCCTGTCATCGCGTAAGACTTTGAAAACGTGAACGAAGTAATCGTGCGCTCGAACATGCCATCGAGCGAGCCAATCGAAACGTGCTCTCCTTCATACACGATATCTTCATAAGCTTCGTCGGCAATCACGATTAAGTCCCGATCGATTGCAAACTGCGCAGCGTGCTCGGTCTCGGATCGAGTGAACACAACTCCCGAGGGATTCATCGGCGTATTGAAGTAGATCGCCCGCGTCCGTTCGGTTGCATAACGCGTCAAAGTTTCTCGAAAGCCATTGGCGCGAGCTTCATCGACGGACACAAGCACTAAGCGGCCCTGACAATGACCGACCAAATCTTTGATCGGAGTCCAGTAGGGCGAGAAAACCAGAACATCATCACCCGGGTTCACGACCGCTTGAAAAGAGCCGAATAACCCTTGCATACCGCCGTGAACTACGATCACATTTTCTTGGTCGGCCGGAATGCGATTGCCCTCACGCAATTTCTTGGCAATGGCGCGGCGCAACTCCGAAATGCCGGAGGATGGTGCATAGCGTGTCTTGTTCTCACGCAAGGCAGCGCTCATGCCCTCTTTGATGTAGTCAGGAGTCTCGCGATAAGGTTCGCCGCCTTCAAACTGATAAACCGTTGCGCCTTTTGCCCGCAGCTCCATAATCCGGTTGCGAATCAGCACAATATCGGAAAAGCCTACCTCGTCGAGCCTTGTAGCAAGCCGAAACAGGGAAGCAGCGGCCGGCACTTTTGGTCTTGGACCTCCAAACTGGAAGAGAGTTTTTGAACGGGCGATTATAGCTTGCGGGCATAACTGCGTCTATCAGAGAAGTGTAAAATGGTCGAAGGAACTTCATCGCCTGACCTTAGAATTCACGTTTAATCTGTCGACTTAACTCCGGAGCCTTAAATGTAAGTGTTGACAGCGAAATCTCCCGGCGAGTAACATTCGCGAGCAGTTGGCGCAAGCGCTAAAAGGTCGGCCCGGCGACCCTGACATTTAACGTGACCCCATCCAACGTCATCATACCTGAAAAGCTTTTTTTCAAGATCGGTGAAGTGTGCGATCTCCTCGACGTACAGGCGCACGTTCTACGTTACTGGGAGACTGAATTTCCGATGTTTGCGCCGCAAAAAAATCGCGCGGGACAGCGCACTTATCGTCGTCGTGATGTCGAGATGGCCTTGCGCATTAAGGAGCTGCTCTACGACGAAAAATATACGATTGCCGGCGCGAAACAGAAGCTTTCAAGTGACATGCGTGGAGTGAATCGGGAGAATGGAATGTCGGCCAGGCCGAAAGCGCCAACTCGCAGCTTACAACCACCGCCTTCGTTGGCAGCAAAATTTGGTTCGCGTCGATCAACGGAGAATGTGGTAGAAGAGCCGAAGCCGAAGGCGGCGCCGAGAAGTGATCAACGGGCCGCCTTGAGAGAAATTGCCAAAGAGCTTCGCGAGCTACTGGAGCTGTTGGACGAAGGTGAGACGGGAATTGCCGAGCCCATGTCCGACGAACTTTAGTTTGTCTTCAGTCTCGTGTGATCGCTCAAATCACAGACTGAAGGCTGTGTTACTTCGACAAGCTGAAGCCTCATCGGACAGTGATTGCAGATTTGACAAAGAACATTTTCAAGTCATACTGAAAAGGTCTTGACGGGACGTGGCGCAGCCTGGTAGCGCGCACGCTTGGGGTGCGTGAGGTCGCTGGTTCGAATCCAGTCGTCCCGACCAATTAAAAAGGCTTTCCGTTGTTTTCAGCGGAAAGCCTTTTTCGGTTCACCAAGCCTCGCAGAAGAGGTTAGCGATGCGATCTTCTCGGCGTGATTTTAACAGGTGCACTCAAAGCGACCAGAAAGCACAGCGAGACGAGTCCAAACAATCTAGCTTTCATTGGGGAATTCCTTTCATTTCAGACGTACTCAGGTGGCCATCATTAGCGAACGTGTTTGGAATGCCGGTCGGGAATCAGCGGTAAGTTAGGCCAGAGCCTGGCCTACTGTCAATTGAATAGTGGACACCTTGGGTATAAGCGGTTAGCATCTGAGATAGCGGCGTCGCCCCCGATTCAGAACGTCGACGGTTTTCATGGCAATTCGGCGTCCACCAGACGATTTCATCCCTCCAGTTGTTCGGGGCGGTCGCATCCCGCCGCCGCGCGTGGTTCGATACGTCGAAGAAGCACCGCCGGGTTTTTTTCGAAGTCTGCTTAGATTTCTCCTGCGGCCATACATTGTAATTCCTGCCGTTCTCGTCACCGCGGTTGTCATCAGTGTTTTCGTTTATTACTGGATCATTTTCTCGGCGCGCATCGACAATCTTCTGAAGGGCGAAGTGTTCACGCGTTCGGCCGGCATTTACGCCGCACCGAAACAGATTCGCGCAGGCCAGAATATTTCCGAAGACGATCTGGTGGCGTATTTGAAACGCGCCGGTTACGTCGAGCGCGGTCAACAGGCGGAAAGCGCGCGCGGCCGTTATGCCCTTGCCGGATCGACCGTCGAGATCGATCCCGGTTCGGATACGATTGTCGACAATGCGAGGCCTTTCGAATCGCTGCGAGTACAATTCGCGCGTGGAGGAAATTCGATTGCGGGGATTGCGGATAAAGACCGCGGCGGGCGGCTCGATAAAGCGCAACTCGAGCCAGAGTTGATAAGCTCAGTCACCGGCCGCGAACGTGCCAAGCGCAGAGTCATCGGCTTCAATGATCTGTCTCCCGATCTCATCAAAGCAATCACTGTCACCGAAGATCGTTCATTCTTTGAGCATCACGGCGTGAATGTTCGCGGCATCATCCGCGCGCTGATGCGACGTTATGATACGGATCCAAATTCACCGTTGGCGCGACAGGGTGGTTCCAGCATCACGCAACAACTCGTCAAGAATCTGCTCTTGTCGCCGGAGCGCACGCTGAAGCGCAAACTGGCGGAAGCTTACATGTCGGTGATCCTGGAGACGCGTCTGTCGAAGGAAGAAATCTTTGCCCTCTATTGCAATCAGGTTTATCTCGGACAGCAGTCGGGATTTTCGATCAATGGGTTTGGTGAAGCGGCCAGTGCGTATTTCAGCAAGGACGTTACGAACCTGACGCTTCCCGAATCAGCCTTTCTCGCCGGATTGATTCGCAGTCCGAATCGTTATAATCCATTCCACGATCCCGAAACGGCGCGAGCCCGCCGTAATCAGGTGCTGGAATCGATGGCCGAGACCGGCGCGATTACACAGGATCAAGCAAAGCAGGCGGAGGCTATTGACTTAAAGTTAGCCCCAGTGAAGGGTCGCATAGATGTTTCTGATGCGCCCTACTTCGCCGACTATGTGCAAAACCAGCTTGGCGATTTGATTAGCGGACAAGGCGCAGATCATCTACGCATCTATACTTCGGTCGATATGGATCTGCAGCGCGCGGCCTACGCGGCCGTGACGAAACAATTGACGGCGCTTGATAAGATCGAAGCGAAACGAGTTGAGCCCGGCATCGTGCAGGCCGCCTTGGTGGCGTTGAATGCGCATACGGGAGAAATCGTGGCGATGGTCGGCGGCCGCGATTATGCCAAGAGCCAATTAAATCGCACCGAGGCCCTGCGGCAACCAGGATCGGCATTCAAGCCGTTTGTTTACGCCACGGCGCTGAACACTGCTTACGATCCCATTCCACGCGTGATCACCCCCGCGACAATTTACAAAGACGAGCCGAAAACTTTCACCTATGACAATCAGCAGTATTCGCCCGGGAATATGGGTGACAAATACTCGATGCAGCCGGTCACGCTGCGCGATGCGATGGTTCATAGTCTCAACGTCGTGACGGTCGATGTCGCGATGGAAGTAACCATCGGACGCGTGATGAATCTCGCCGCGAAGGCCGGCCTCCCGCGCGTTGCGCATGCTTATCCGGCGATGGCCCTGGGCACATCTGAAGCGACCCCCTTGCAAATCGCTTCCGCTTACACGGCGTTTGCCGCCAACGGAACGCGCACCACGCCAGTCGCAATCGATCGCATTACCACCGGAAAAGGAACCACCATTGCGCAACCGACGGCGCAGAAGAACGAAGTGCTGCGTCCTGAGATTGCCTACGTCATGAGTTCGTTTATGAAAGACGTGGTCAACCGTGGCACCGGTGCCCCGATTCGCGCACGCGGATTTAAATTCAACGTCGCGGGAAAGACGGGAACATCGCGCGACGGTTGGTTCGCCGGCTTCACGCCGAACCTGGTGTGCGTAGTTTGGGTCGGTTTTGATGATGGATCACAGTTGGGCTTGACTGGCGCCGCTTCGGCCCTGCCCATCTGGGCCGATTTTATGAGCGCCGCGCTCACGACTCATCCCGAATGGACCGGCGATTGGCAGATGCCCGAAGGCGTTCAGCAGACCGATATCGATCCTGCTACGGGCCAATTGGCGAAAGCCGATACGGTTACTAAACGAACTGAACTATTCATCAACGGAACGTCGCCGGGATCAGAAAGCGCTGAGACGACTGACGACATCGCGCAAGACCCTTCTTCCGAACCCGAAGAGGACCGGCAGACCGAGCCCGCTGGTTTACCTGAGCCTCAGCCCTCAGAGCCACCGAAGGCGAAGCCCACGCCAAAGCGGGATAGCAAAACGAAGTCGCCCGATTTATCTGACGGCGAATCGTCAGAAAAACTGCAAGGCACAATCACGCTCGACATCGATCCGACCACGGGCTTGATCGCTGTCGAGAGTTGTCCCGTGATTCGCACCAAGACCTTCATCATCGGGCAAGAACCGAAGAAATACTGCGGGCCCGAATATCACAAGAAAGCGCAGCCGTCGCCAGCTACCACGACGCGCGCGCGAGTCATAAATCCTTAGTTCAAATAACACAGGTGAAGTGTACCCGACGTTGTGACTTTCATTTCTTTAGCGTTCGCACCATGCGAATGTTTTTGCCTAAGCCACGTAGTGGCAGAATGTTTATAGAAACAACCGAACCCAAAATGACGTCACCGCTCCGTCAGGAGCGGCATGTTGTTTCTGTCGCCCATAAATGGGCTCAAGACTCTTGGGATGATGTGTTGGTTGCTATAAACATCGCGCTCCTAACGGAGCTTCGTCGTGCGATTTCGCAATTATGCCATGCTGCCGTGGCGCCAGTTTTCGATCCCCGTCCGCAGCACCTCAATCGCGAGCGCCGCCGCATGCTGCTTGCGAGTTGATAACCCGCCAACTGCCTTAACGATCTCTCTTCGCGTCAACTTCACCGCATCTTCGATGCACATTCCCTCAATCATTTCCGCGAGCGCTGAACCACAGGCCAGTGTCGGCGGACAGCCGTAGGCGAGGAAGCGCGCTGCTTCGATGCGGCCATTGCGAATGCGCAAGCTTAGACGCAACCGATCGCCACAAACCGGATTGGTTTCCTCTGCGACTGCGTTAGCGTCTGCGAGTTCGCCGACGTTGCGTGGGTTCGCGAGGTGATCTTTGAATGTTTCCGAGTAGGACAATGCGTTCGAACCCAACCGCTGATCCAGGCAATACTAATCGCTTCATTTACACCGCCACTACTGAGCGACGATGAAGCGGCGAGAGCTTGCGCAAGCTTTCAACCGCGCGCGCTAAGACTTCCACAACATAATCGACGTCTTCGGCACTGTTGTCTTTGCCAAAGCTAAATCGGATCGCGCCGCGCGCCAATTCTTCGTCGCGGCCGAGCGCCCGAATTACCGGAGATGGCTCCAGCGTGCCAGACGAACACGCCGAGCCGGTCGAGACTGCGACGCCCTGCATGTCCAGGTGAATCAACAGACCTTCACCTTCGATAAATCGAAACGAAATATTCGAAAGATGCGGCAGACGCTGTTCGCGATTTCCATTAAATCGAATTTCGTCAAGACGCTTCGTGACCACGCTTTCAAAGCGATCTCGCAAACGCCGCGTGTGTTCGTTGCGCTTGTTCATTTCGCGTTGGGCGAGTTCCGCGGCAGCTCCGAACGCGACGATGTTCGCCACTGATTCAGTGCCGGCCCGACGTTCGCGCTCCTGATGGCCGCCAACCTGCTGCGGCAATAGACGCACGCCGCGGCGAATGAAGAGTGCGCCGTTTCCCTTCGGCGCATAAATCTTGTGCGCCGACAACGACAGCAAATCGCAGCCGACCGTTTCGACATTAATCGTAAGACGTCCGGCTGCCTGCACCGCGTCAGTGTGAAACCAAAGATAACGACGCCCACGCTCGCGCTCCGCGCGCACCAGAGCGCCAATCTCCGCAATCGGTTGAATCGTGCCGATCTCGTTATTAGCCATCATCACGCTGATCAGCACCGTGTCGGAACGAATCGCTGCCTGCACATCTTCAAGTCGCACGACTCCATCATCGTAAACCGGCAAGCGAGTCACGTCCCAACCGCGCTTCTCAAGAAAATCGATGGTGCCGCCCACTGAAGGGTGTTCGATCACGGAAGTGATGATGTGCCGGCCGCGCGCTTCGGCAATCTCGCAAATTCCGCGAATTGCCAGGTTGTTTGATTCTGTTCCGCCCGAAGTGAAGACAATTTCGTTTGCGCGCGCGCCAATTAACGACGCGACCTGGCGTCGCGCCCGATCGACCGCGGCGCGCGCTTCCTGACCGAACAGATGAACGCTCGACGCATTGCCGAACTTCTCGGTTAGATAAGGCAACATGGCCTCGACGACGCGCGGATCGACGGGTGTCGTCGCACTGTGATCTAAGTAAACTTTGCGCATAGCTGGATCTTTGGTCTTAGGTCTTTGGCCTTGGTTTGGTCTGGAAAATCCCGTCAAGGACGCAACTCCGAAAGCCAAATACGAAAGACCAAAGGCCAAAGACCATTTTTACAGCCGACAACTGACGTTTCCATTGTCGCATCAGAAAGGCTGACGTTCCAATTAACAAGGAGCGCCAGGCGCCTGGTTGTTACCATTCGCGCTCAATGTTAGCATTTGAAACTGCAAGCCGGAGTCAACAGGCGGCTCCGATACAAAGGCTCTCCCTTTCGCAAGCGCCGACGCGTTCGGAGAGTAGTCTCAATCACTCTCCATGACGGTGATCGGCAGAAAGGCTGAATAATGAAAACCCTCAGGTTCACTCTAACTCTTGTGATCGCACTCGCGCTCTCCGTAGTTCCGCTCTGGTCGGTGAGCGCGCAGGATCCCCAAACTCAGAACCAGGCGACTGCCTTGATGCGCGGATACCGCACGGGTTACTCCGATGGATATCAAGCCGGAGTAAATGATCTAGCCAACCATGCTGCTCGCGACGTTCGCGGCAAGGTGGAGTACGAACATGGCGATCGCTCATACAGTTCAAGCTATGGCAAGTTGGAAGACTATCGCGACGGATACCAGCAGGGATTTGAGGTTGGCTACGCAGCCGGCTTCGATCGAAAGCCGTTTGATTCGAGTATTCCGCCGGACTTGAAACGCAGAACCGAAGATGAGAGCGTCCAATATCCTAAAGATCAGAACAAGAGTGTTGGCGGTCCACCGCAATCGACAGGCGGGCTGGCGATTCCGCGCGACACGATCATGCGGATTGAACTGCTAAGCAATCTTTCGACCGACGCGTCGCAAAAAGGCGATCGATTTCAAGCGCGCGTGATCGAACCGAAGGAATTTGCAGGCGCAACGATCGAAGGTCAAGTGACCAGCGTGAAGCGCCCCGGTCGCGTCAAGAGCACGGCGGAGTTGCAACTTTCATTTAACGAGATCCGAATGCCGGACGGGCGTTCGTCAAGGCTGAGCGCCCAGGTGATCGAAGTCATTCCCGGCGGCGGTCAGGGCGTAGGCAAAGTTGATCAGGAAGGTGGCGTGCAGGGGAAAGGTTCGACAAAGAACGACGTTGAAAAAGTTGGCGCCGCCGCGGGTATCGGTGCAGTCATTGGCGCTATCGCCGGCGGAGGTGTTGGAGCTGCGGTCGGTGCAACCATCGGCGCTGGCGTAGGAACCGCCGGTGTGCTCACCGAACGTGGACGAGATATTAGTTTATATCAGGGCCAACAATTGCGAATTCGCACGGCAGGCGAGGCGGAGATTCAGTAGCAATCAATTCATCTTCCATTTGTCATTTGACATTTTAACCTCCCTCTCCCTTTGGGAGAGGGTTGGGTGAGGGCTTAGCGAGAACAAACCATAACCCTCTATTTTTCTCTTTCGAAGCTTCGCACCCTCATCCCTAGCCCCTCTCCCAGCGGGAGATGGGAATTGAAATGGCCAAATGGAAAATGTCAAATGACAAATGGAAAATTTACTCTCTTCACCTAAGCCCATCATCACGCTCCTAACTGATTTTGGCTCCCAGGATTATTTCGCTGCCGCGATGAAGGGTGTGATTCTCTCGATCAATCCCGCCGCGCAGATTGTCGACATTACCCACGAGATTGCGCGCCAGGACATCCACGCCGCAGCCTTCAATCTACTCGCCACGTATAAAGATTTTCCAGCTAACACAATTCACGTCGCAGTCGTCGATCCTGGTGTCGGCTCCATCCGCCAGGCGGTTCTAATTGAATGCGCCGAGCAGTTTTTCGTCGGACCTGACAACGGCATCTTCAGTTGGGTTTGCCAGCGCGAAGGGAACTATCACGCGATTCATTTAACAAACGAGAAGTTTTTCCGGCATCCGGTGAGCGCGACGTTTCATGGCCGCGACATCTTCGCGCCTGTAGCGGCAGCGCTTTCCAACGGCGTGGCGCCCGAAGAGCTCGGTCCATCAATCGAGAATTTGATCCATCTCGATTCCTTAAGACCTAAAATCCTAAGCGATGGAGTGATCGAAGCAAGCATCATTCACATCGATCGCTTCGGGAACTGCATCACGAACCTCACTCGCGAAATCCTGGACGACGATCTCAGTCATACTACGCTGGTTGCCAACGGTCGTGAGATAACTTCCTTTCGCAAGTACTTCGCCGAGCCGGCGGCGGAAGAGCAGGAAGTTTTCTGCGTTATCGGCAGCGCGGGCTTTCTTGAAATTGTCGCGGCGAATTGTTCAGCAGCAGCAATCTTGAACGTGCGACGTGGTCAGACCTTCAGCTTGATTTCAAATCAAGTGTAGTGTCAGAACCGCGAGCGGTAGCGACCGGATCAGAGGATATTAATCATAAACGCGTGTTAGCTTCCGGTCGCTACCGCTCGCGGTTCTGACACCAGGCTATCGCTGGAATGGTTACTTGTCACTCACCTAATGGCTCTGATATCTTCGGCTTAACTAAAGCTCAAAGGAAGCGACTAATGGACAAAGCGAAGGAGAGCGCGGCCGGAAGCGCGGTGGCCACCGGGCTCAGAGGCGTCGTTGCTGCCTCGTCTTCCATCGGCGACGTTAACGGCGAGAAGGGCGAGTTGATATACCAGGGTATCAACATTCATGACCTGGCGACCAAATCAACTTTTGAAGAAGTTGTCTTTCTGCTTTGGAATGGCCGCTTACCAAAGCGCACTGAACTGGATGAACTCAAGAGAGACCTGGCTGCTGCTTATGCGCTTCCGTGGCAAATCGTTGAATTGATCAAGGGAATGTACGCGCGTGTTCCGGCGAATGATCAACCAATGGACGCGCTTCGCACGGTAGTCTCGGCGCTGGCGATGTTCGACGAGGAATCACGCGACCTTTCACGCGAAGCAACTATTAGAGTTGCCACCCGCTTGACGGCTAGATTTCCGACCATTGTAGCGGCGATGGACAGAGCGCGTAAGGATCTCGATCCGGTCAATCCAAATCCTAATCTCAACATCGCTACCAACTTTCTTTACATGCTCAAGGGCGAGATGCCAGACGAGTTCGACGCCCATGTCATGGACGTCGCCTTGATTCTTCAGGCCGATCACGAACTGAATGCTTCGACGTTTACGGCGCGCGTTGTCGCGGGCACCCTGGCCGACATGTACAGCGCGGTAATCGCGGCACTGGGAGCGCTCTCCGGTCCGTTACACGGCGGCGCAAACACCGCGGTGATGAAAATGC
>QHXG01000556.1 GCA_003222845.1 Acidobacteriota bacterium
TTTAGCGCGTTTCGTCTCGAAGCTGGCAACCTAAAGGTTGAACTCTATACCCCTGGTAGCGGGTGTTCAGAGTTGAACCTTTAGGTTGGATCCCCGGCAAGACATCTATTACCATTTGATCGAACCTTCTTTCGAGGTGTCGATCTGCGCCAATTCAGTCGCGCCGTAGAAGAAGCCTTTCATATTATCGAGCAGAAAGCCCTGCGCCTCAGGATTGGTCAGATCGAGACCGTAGTGATTGATGATGCGCGTTTGCGTTTGCAGCCATTCCGACCAGCACGGCTGACAAACATCGAAAGCGATCTTCTGGCCCAGTTCGGTTGGCAGCGGCGAGTAACCGAGCGGCGCGCGCTTCTGTCCACAGCGAGCGCATTTGATTTCGTCAGGCATTGATTAATTTACCTCGCGCGGATTATAGCCGTTACAGCACCCAGAGCGATAGCGACCGGTCTGGGTACGCAGGCGTCCCGCCTGCTTGTGTATCGTACGTCGGCAGCGCGTACTGTTAAAGCAGTCGAGACGACTGCGTACCCAGAGGGCCCGGTCGTTACCGCTCGCGGTTCTGTCACTGCTGCGCCTCGCGTATCGCTTGAATGATGTCGTCGTCCTTTGGACGAAGCAAACCGATGGGCCGCACATCGCGATATCTAATTATGCCATTCGCATCAATCACAAAAACCGATCGCGCAACCTTGCCCGGGATCAGAGAACGCGCGCCGTACGCGTCGGCTACTCTGCGATCAGGATCTGAGAGTAAGCGCAGCGGAAGCTTGTGATTTTCGATGAAACTCTTGTGCGACTCAACCGAGTCCGTGGAAATGCCGACGATCTCGGCTCCCGTAGCGGCATAGTCATTCCAACGATTCCGCAGCGAACACATCTGGCGGGTGCAAATCGGCGTCTCGTCTCCAGGATAAAAGAACAATACGACTACTTGGCCCTTGTGATCTCCCAGGATCCATTCGTGGCCGGAACTGTCTTCCAGCGCGAAATCCGAAGCTGGCATTCCGACTCGGATGTTTTGGCTTTGCTTTGCTGACATCAGATCCCGATCGGCTGTTACCTAAAGACGTGTCTTCGGCAAACTTCTCATAAGCGCGGCTCCGACGAGAATCATCAGGCCGCACACGACGTTCAAGCCCGACCAAAAAGCTCTGTGGGTTTGCATTCCGTGCAGCTTTTCGGCAGGAAGTGCCAGCAGGAAGGTGATGCTGAAGAGCCCGATTGCTCCAGCCATCTTGATGCCGAAGTAGATGAGATAAAGGTTCTGATTCTCAACGTAAGGATACGTCCATAGCCATTGGAAAATACCGGTCACGGCTACGACAATAACGCCGGTCCATTTGATGTAAGCGTATCGTCTGATTGCGGCGGACAAGAACCTTTCGCGCTCCGTAGCATCAAGCAAATCCAAGGTTGGCCAAAGCACCATTCGCGCATAGAACAGTCCGCCCAATGAAGTGCACGTCGCGGCAATGTGTAAAACTCGGAAGACAAGGCTCATGATTGGACGCTTTGAACTACTTCCTTGCTTGCCAGTGCTCTTCCTCGCATCGCTGTTATCAGGTAAGTCAGGATTCCGGCAACCGTACCGTGAATCAGCGGATTGAACTTTAGTTCGCTGGCAAAAGGACGAAAGAGCAATCCGCTGATAACCCCCTGACCCGCTCCCGCGACGATAGCCAGAAGGATCGGCAAGATCGACTTTCTTGACACAGAGAAGATGAAGAAATGACTTACTCCTGCGGCGACCACGCCACTCATTGCGCCAATAACCAGGATGATTACTCCAAGAGAAAACGAGCCCGGAAGAAAAGCAATTACGTATGCGACGGCGCCAAAGAAGAAAGGTTCAAGCCAATGAGCATCGCGGCCGTAATCAATCGACCGCCCTTCATTCTGAGCTTTGCTTTCAATGCGGCGGTCATCACGATGGAAGTAACGTAGAAAGAGCCCAACTGCGATTCCCACGTACAAACCAGTGAGTAACCAGACAAGACGGTGTCGATCAAACAAATTCGTCGCCCGACTCTCCGCCATGACAACGGCAATACCCGTCAGTCCTCCCCAAAACGCGGCGGCGAGAATGCTTTGATTAAGGCGAAGAAGAAAGAAGAAAAGGCGTAGGAGAACTACCTGAGTGACCGCTGCAATCGTGGCCAGAAGAAAAAAACTTCCCGCTAATTTAGCGTCTCCCAACAGGACGGCAGCAATTACAAAGAAGCCATTCCAACCAATTAGGCCGGTGACTACGCTGGATGGCCACGAACTTCGCTGCTTGAATGGACCGACACTCATCTGAGGTCCCTCCGACATTCTCACTGCATCGAGCGAGCGTCATGATAAGTTGCTCAGATAGTTTATTTCAAGACCAGCCTGAGACCGATCAATCAAATCGCCCGGCCTACTTGATGACTGAAGCCAAACTCGCCGCGTCAACACGCGTGCGAATCTCCACTTCATTTCCGCGCGTCGTAATCTTTAGATTATCGAGCGCGCTCTGAGCCAGGGCCTTGCGAGGTTGTTGCATGCGCGTTACCAGAATGCCGCCAAGTTGCTTCAGGCCTTCGACGGTATCGCTGAGGTTCTTCGCCGCGTCGGCGGTGTCGGTGCGAGCGACCAGCATGAGCGAAACGTCGTTTTCTACCGAGCCGAGCGAGCCATAGACCTGTCTGATCGATTTTGCGTCCTTCGCGACCGTGTCATTGCCGACGTTCAAGTTTGCGAGCAGCGCGCTCGGAACGTTTGCGCCAAAGCCGATCACGGCATTCGGATCGCGGGTCGCAAGTGTTACCAGATCAGCGCTGGCGCGTCCTCTCTTGCCCGCATCGATCGCGGCGCGCACAATCCCTAAATCTCCAATCGCGAGCGTGCTTCCGTCAAGCCCGCACACGGCGAGTTCGTTTACCTTCATATTCCAGAACCCAAACAGTTTCATCTGGTCGTTAATACTGATGACGATGATTGTGGCTCCGTGATATTTCTCCTCTCGGTACTTTCCGTTAGCGGCAATACGTCCGGCCGCGACCAGCGCTTGGGCGTCGAAGGTTCCGCGCGCAATGGCGACCGTCTCGAGCTTGGTCACGTTCGGCGTCGGATAGACATAGCGGGTTCCCAAAACCACGCGATCGAATGAACGCGGATCGATCCCGGTGCGAGCTTTGAACTTTTCAACCTCTGCATTAGCTTGCGCGAGTTTCGCCGGATCTTGGGCGAGGATCCGCGGCAGGGTTTGATTCAATAGACGCCGCACGTCGATCAGCGCGATTGCATCCGAAGCGGGAAGATAACTCAACGCGTCTGCAGGCGTCGCCGCATTTGCGGACGGCGCAGGCGCCAGCGATCCAGAACCAAAAACGAGAGTTATTATGAACAATGCGAGGGGAAGCGATGA
>QHXG01000557.1 GCA_003222845.1 Acidobacteriota bacterium
TGAAATCGAGTGGACGACGCTCGCCGAATTTCTCACGTATCTCGAAAAACGCGGCGTCTCGCAAAACGTCGCCTCGTTCATCGGGGCGCCCACGATTCGCGAGTACGTCATCGGCCTGGAAGACAAGCCGCCGACTCCGGCGCAACTCGATCAGATGCGCGAGCTGGTGCGGCGCGAAATGGAAGCCGGCGCGCTCGGCATCACGACCGCGTTGATCTATCCGCCGGCTTTCTTTGCCAAGACTGACGAGCTGATCGAGTTGTGTAAGGTTGCGGCGAAATACCGTGGCAAGTACACGACGCATATGCGCAGCGAAGGCAATCAGTTGATCGAAGGCGTGCAGGAGACAATGCGCATCGGTCGCGAAGCCGGTCTCCCGGTCGAAATCTATCATCTCAAAGCCTCAGGCGAAGCCAACTGGCCGAAGATGGATCAAGTGATCAAGATGATCGAAGACGCGCGCCGCCAGGGCTTGAAGATCTCGGCCAACATGTACACGTATCCGGCGGGCGGCACCGGGCTCGACGCATCCATGCCGCCCTGGGTCTTTGACGGTGGCCGCGAAGCTGCTTATAAGCGTCTTCAGGATCCCGCGACTCGCAGGAAGATCGCCGACGCGATTCGCACGCCAACAAACGATTGGGAGAATCTATACCTGCTCGCCGGGTCGCCCGATCGCATTCTGCTCGCGAGCTTCAAAACCGAAAAGTTGAAGCCATTCACCGGCAAGACACTCGCCGAAGTCGCGAAGCTGCGCGGCAAAGATCCGATCGAGACGATCATGGATCTCGTGCTCGAAGATCGATCACGCATCGGCACGATCTATTTCCTGATGAGCGAAGAGAACATCAAGAAGCAGATCCGCCAGCCCTGGGTCTCGTTCGGTTCAGACGCGGCCTCGATTGCCCCTGAAGGCGTGTTCCTAAAATCTTCGGCACATCCGCGCGCTTACGGCAACTTCGCGCGACTGCTCGGCAAGTATGTGCGGGAAGAGAAGGTAATCTCGCTCACTGAAGCCATCAGACGATTGACAAGCTTGCCTGCGACGAACCTCGAATTGGATCATCGCGGCCTTCTCAAAGAAGGAATGTTTGCCGACGTGGTCGTCTTTGATCCGCAAACGATTGCCGACCGCGCCACCTTTGAAAATCCGCATCAGCTTGCGGTCGGCGTCAAACACGTGTTCGTCAATGGCGTTCAGGTTTTGAAGGACGGAGAACACACCGGCGCGAAACCGGGAAAGGCGTTATGGGGGCCGGGCAAGATCAAATCAAGTGGAGCTGAACAAGCCAATCATTTTCCACTTTCCGTTTCTCATTTGGCATCGGGATCGGCTTATCGTTCGTACCCGTTCGAGTGATTCCGATTGTTATTCGTGTATTTTCGTGGATCGTTTCTTCATTTTCAGCCGGGAAGACGATCCACGAAGGCACACTAACAAAATATGAAATCCAAACGAACTTTTGAGCAGTCAGGAACTCCAATGATCGTTAAGACCCTTCTCAACGCAAGAGCCTTTGTCGCAATGGTGGCGCTGTTCTTTCTCTCTTCTGTTCCGCTTCGCGCTCAAACCACACAACCGCCGGACCCGCCCGCCGGGTTCGATAAGATCGAACAGATGGTTCCCATGCGTGACGGCGTCAAGCTGCACACGATCATCTATGCGCCAAAGTCGCACCGTGATGCGCTGCCGATTCTTTTCAATCGCACGCCTTATGGCATCGACAACATTTATCGGGCTTTTCCCGGCGGCTCGTTGAAAGAAGAGATTGAGGAAGGATACATCTTCGCCTTTCAGGACATTCGCGGCCGCTTTAAGTCCGAAGGGCAGTTTGTCATGCAGCGTCCGCCGCGCGAATCCGGGAAGGGAATCGACGAGGGCACCGACGCCTACGATACGATCGACTGGCTGGTCAAGAACGTTCCGCATAACAACGGCCGCGTCGGAATGTTTGGCACTTCATATCCGGGTTGGCTGGTGGTGATGGCGGTGCTCGAACCACATCCGGCGCTGAAAGCCGTCAGTGAAGAAGCGACGCCGGCAGACATGTTTCTGGGTGACGACTTTCATCACAACGGCGCGTTCAGGTTGAGCTATGGCTTCGAGTATTCCTTTGCCCTCGAATCCTCAAAGCTCACTTCAAACTTCAAGTTTGATCGATACGACACCTACCAATGGTATCTGCGGCTCGGCGCGCTCTCGAATGCAGACGCGAAATACTTTCACGGGAAGTTGCCCACCTGGAACAACTTCGTTTCTCATCCAAATTACGATCAATTCTGGCAACCGCAGGCCTTAGTCAATCAGCTCAAGAAAGTCACGGTGCCCATCATGCACGTCGCTGGATGGTGGGACCAGGAAGACTTCTATGGTCCGGTAAAGGCTTATGAAGTTTTGGAGAGGACCGACACGAACCATGTTAACTTTCTGGTTGCCGGCCCCTGGAATCATGGCGGCTGGAATCGCGCCACCGGCGACAAGCTGGGGAATATCGATTTTGGGACTCCGGCGAGCCAGTACTTTCGCGCGAATATTCTGCGACCATGGTTCGCTTATTATCTGAAGGACAAAGGAAAGCTCGAACAACCCGAAGCGCTGACGTTCGAGACCGGCTCGAATCGCTGGACTTCATTTGCTGCGTGGCCGCCGCGCGCGAACGTTACGCAACGCAATCTTTACCTTCGCGCGAACGGGCGGCTTTCATTCGATCCGCCAACCGAAGCAAAGCCACAGTTCGATAGCTATGTTTCAGACCCCGCGCATCCCGTGCCCTACCGGCCGCGGCCCGTCGAGCCGACTTACAATCCGGCTGATCAAGGCGGCTCGCGCTGGAGTACCTGGCTGCTTGAAGATCAGCGCTTTGTCGAGAATCGCCCGGACGTTCTGACTTGGGAGACTGAGCCATTGAAGGAAGACACGGTGATCGCCGGAGACATCATCGCGCATCTCTTCGCTTCGACTTCCGGCACGGACAGCGACTGGGTCGTAAAGCTGATCGACGTTTACCCGGAAAGCTATCCGAAAGATCCCA
>QHXG01000558.1 GCA_003222845.1 Acidobacteriota bacterium
ATGGCGCTCGCTAATCTCTTCCGCGTCGGAATAAATCTCGCGCGCCAGCGAACCTTCAGTCAGCAGACACGGCCAGGCGCCGAGGCGCATCGTGCCCCCCATTTCCTCGACGTCAACCAATTCGCGGAGCTTGAAGATGATTGCGTGCGGGGTTTCGACATTGAATTCGGTCGAGTCCGCGTCTCTGAGGTCACAGACGTTGCGCGCGAACTCGATGCAGGCCGTTTGCATGCCCAGACAAATTCCGAAGTACGGAGTGCGCGTACGTCGCGCGTAAGAGATCGCTCGAATCATTCCTTCGACGCCACGTTTGCCAAACCCGCCGGGAACCAGGATCGCGTCAAAGTCACGCAGACGGGCTTCGTAGTTATCGTCCATCAACTCCTCAGATTCGATCCAACGAATATTGACGCGCAGATCGTTGGCGACTCCGCCATGCGTCAACGCTTCGCGCAGAGACTTATAAGAATCTTCAAGTTCTACATACTTGCCAACGATGGCAATTGAAGTTTCGCCGGCTAAAGGCTCGCGAATCGTATCGACCAGCTTGCGCCAGGGCGTCAAATTTGCGGGCGCGGCCATCTCATTCAACTGAAGCAGCGAAACGATCAGCCCATCCAAACCTTGATCGTGAAGCGCGAGGGGCACGTCATAAATCGTATCCACGTCCTGGGCGGTGATCACGGCTGTCTCTTTCACGTTGCAGAAAAGCGCAATCTTCGATCGGAGATCGTGCGACAACGGCCGATCAGAACGACATAACAGAATGTCCGGGGCAATTCCGATCTCCCGCAGTTCGCGGACTGAATGCTGCGTCGGCTTGGTCTTCAACTCGCCGGCAGCGGCAATGAACGGGACGAGCGTGGCATGAATGAACACAGCATTCTCGCGCCCTTCTTCATTGCCCATTTGGCGAATCGCTTCGAGGAACGGCAGCGATTCGATGTCGCCGACTGTGCCCCCAATTTCGACAATCACCACGTCTGCTTCGCCGTTAACGGTGACTGAGCGAATCGCTTCCTTGATTTCATTGGTGACGTGCGGAATTACCTGAATCGTCTTACCGAGATAATCGCCGCGGCGCTCTTTGTCGATTACCGAGAGATATATTCGCCCCGTTGTCCAGTTGTTAGCCTGCGACAGATGCGCGTGCGTGAAGCGCTCGTAATGGCCCAGATCGAGATCCGTCTCCGCGCCATCGTCGGTAACGAAGACTTCGCCATGCTGAAACGGCGACATGGTTCCCGGATCGACGTTGATATAAGGGTCCAGTTTCATCAGCGTCACTCGCAGACCGCGAGCTTCCAGCAGGCAGCCGATCGAAGACGCCGCCAGACCTTTACCCAGACTCGAAACTACGCCACCTGTTACGAAGATGTATTTAGGCATCGCTCCTCCCGTGTTCTCCATTAAAGACGGCGCACGATCCACGAAATAACACAAACAGGGGCTAAATCACACGAATGAATTTCGTGGCCGCATTTTTCGTGTGCTTTCGTGGATCGTACTCCTGATCAGCTTCATTGTCCGCGCGACAAACTAAAGTTTGTCGGACTTCGCTCCCGCCTCCGGAGGATCGTCGGGCTCCTCCTTGTCATCGTAAATCCCACGTCGCAAATCCTGCTGAACTTCAACTGCTTTCTTGGCGCTTGGATCGAGAATCTGCTGCAAGCCCATCATGCCGGCGCTAAGCAATCCGCCCTCTTTCCTGCGCTTCTGGAACTCTTCCTCGCTCTTAACGTCGTACGGCTTGGTGACTTGATTGAGCAAGAGAAGCCCACCCACAATCACCAGGACGATAACTCCTATTCCAATCCAGTCCGTAGCATTCATGCCGGTACTTTCATTTCCGATTCTAATATCGCTCGAACTCGTTCGAGATCCTCAAACGTGTCGACGCCAATCGACGGCGACGCCGCTTTGATCACTTTGATTCTGACCCCACGATCCAACGCCCGCAACTGTTCGAGCGATTCCGCCTGCTCGGATTCAGACTGTGGCCAGCTTGCGAATTCCAGCAGAAACTCGCGCCGGTAGACGTAGAGCCCGGTATGCTTCCTAAACGAAAAAAGCAGCGCCGGTTCGTTCCTGAGCGCTGCTTTGATCGAGCCGTATTCCTCAACGGCCTGATTAGGAAACGGAATGGGATTGCGCGAAAACGACTTCGCGTAACCTTCATTATCGATGGTTACCTTTACAACCGCCGGATTCAGAACATCGTTAATGTCGCTAATGGGTTCGCACGTGGTTGCCATTTGCACTTTCTTATCCGCGATGAGCGCGCTGACCGCGCAATCGATGGTCGCGGGATCGATCAAAGGCTCATCTCCCTGAACATTGACAATGACCTCGGCATCGAGACTGCGCGCGACCTCGGCAACCCGATCAGTGCCGCTCTTATGATTGTCACGGGTCATCCTCGCCTCGAATCCTGCTGAGTTCGCCGCCTCACAGATGCGCCGATCATCGGTCGCAATGATTACCTGCGAAACGTTTCGCGCGGCCGACGCGCGCTCCGCTACCCACAAAACCAGCGGTCTTCCGCCGATCGGCAACAAAGGCTTGCCAGACAGACGAGTAGAACGATAGCGAGCGGGAATTATTGCGACGGCAACTTGGTTGGGATTTGAGCCCGCGGGATTCACGGGATTACACAGTAGCCCCGTGTTGACTCGATGTCAATGCCCGAGTTACAGAACCGCGAGCGGTAGCGACCGGATCATTTATCATTTCTGATCTTTCCAAATGGCAGATGAAAAATGTCAAATGAAAAATGATAAATGATCCGGTCGCTACCGCTCGCGGTTCTGTAACATTATTTCTTGCTGATCAAGAACGTCGGCACCATCCCGCCACCCGAGCTTACATTCGCCAACTCGCTGGAAGAAAGACGCGTGAATGCCGAACCGACTTTGCCGTTGAAAAGCAGCGGATCCAAATCGACTAACTGCTCCGCGAAATTGATTGTACCCTCAGGCGTCAGCGCGGGAAACACTTCACGCGCCGTGGGCACGCGCTCCTGCACCAAATAATCGCCGTTCGCCAGCGCGTTGTGAATAGCTTCGTCCCAACCGATCTCATCAATGTTCCAGCCGATATATATCCCATGGCCGCCGTAATCGTCGTTCGGCTTGAGCACCAGACGGTCGCGCCGCTCCGCGATGAATTCCAGCAGATCGATCTCTTCACCGAAGTAATCGCTCTTCCCCGCGCGCACGCGGCGCGTCCACGGAACATGACCCGCAATCATCGTCCGTTCATCAGGACTGAAGAGCGAGGCGTAGCGAGCATCGGTGAGTACCGCAAACAGCGCTTTCTTGTGAATGACCTTCGAACGAAAACTGTTGACCATACAGATCGCCCGCGCGCGATAAGCATCGAGCAGAGCGGGATGCGCTCCGATAATTGGGAGATACTCATTGACGAGCAGCCGCTTGTAAACAATATCTATTTCAAAATCGCGAACGCGCAAACGGCCATTGCTGAACTCAAGTTCGTCCGGCGAAGCGATGATCGACGGATGGCCTTGAGCTTCAAAATACTCGCGGAACAACTCGAACTCTTTCTGTGTCGGCATGCCTTTAAGATCGACGATTGCGATGTGCGGCGCATGTTCAGGTTTGCGGCCCAGAAATTCCTGATAGCAATCGACGAGAACTGCAAGCATTAAGGACCGACCTTCAAATCGCCGCAGCTGGTACTTTTCTGCAAACCGTTTCATCACCGGCAGCTCTTCAAAGATCGCGAACGCCGCATCAGCATAAGCAATGCCGGCGGGGCTCTCGCCGTTCAACTCGACAAAGCTATAGGTATCGTCCGTGAGAAACGAATCAAGACGCGCCGTCGGCGAGACCGCCCGATACCCCGGATCGATCTGCGCTAACTCACGTTCGGTGTCCGTCAGCCCAAGTTCGTCGAGCAATGCATGGTCAGCGACCGCGGCGTCCTTAACTTTCTCGATCGCGCTCCAGACCGTTTCGCAGACATGAATAACCTGACTAAAATCGTCTTCGCTAACAAAATGGGGCCGCAGGTATGGAGACAAGCGCCGTCCGCCGAACAGCAGTTTCGAGCGTTCCAAACCATGGTCGAGTAACGCCAGAGAGGCTTGCGCCAACGCCTGATCGTTTAGCAAATCGTGATAGTAACGGACAGCTTCGGCCACCATATATTTCTCGAAAACCGTTTAGAAGCGGGCTACCGCCCGCGCGGTCGGGCAGTGCCCGACTCTAAACCTCACCACGGAGTTCTAGGAACGGAGCAAGCGTAGCGCATCGTTCAGGTGCTTACGGTTTGCGCGGAACTTTCAAGGTCAGCCTTATCACCACTCCGTCGCGAATCAAATCGTCAGCCTTGCCCGGATACACGAGCCCGAAATCTTTCCGATTGATCGCGAACTCGGCGTTGACCGATACATTGTCCGGCGCAATCTGAATCGTCGCTGGGAACGTGATCGATTTCTTTACGCCGTGCAAATCGAAATTCCCAACGATGTTATATGCCGGACCCCCAGCCGTGCCCGGCGCAATCGCGGTGGAGACGAACGTCGCCTTCGGATATTTGGCCACGTCAAAGAAATCAGGCGTCTTCAGATGCCCGGTCAGTTGATCTTCATCGGTAACAACTGAACCTGTTTCGATGTCGATCGTTACTCGACTTTGTTCCGCGCTGTTGCCCAGCAGGTCGATCGTGCCGTTGAATTGTTTGAAAGATCCGTTGTGACTTCTGGTGACCTTCGCGGCGACAAATTCCACCTTCGAATTATCAGGCGATATCACGAGCGTCTCCGCGCCGGCAGGTTTCGCGGGGTTTGTTTCCGGCACGGCATTCGTCACGGATGCCTTTGGCTTGTTGGCTGCAGGATTCGCACACGCGAAACTTAGAATTGCGATTAGACTAAGCGTAAATATCAAAAGGTAACGTGCCATTGTCTCTTCCTTTCTGATGAGTGACCGACAGCCCCGGGAACTCTTAATTATCTACGGCTTTTGGGTTGAAAAGGCGTTGCAAGGGTAACACACATCGGTCACCTTGGTGCGAGTTTGCGTATTGGGCAGTCGTGATAGGGTGCAATTAAAAATGAGGGTTGCGCAACCGGCGGCATCCATCAGCGTCGTGTCAGAACCGCGAGCGGTAGCGACCGGATCTTACGCGCAACTTAGCATAAACACTTATTTTGTAAGTTACTTTTTGATCCGGTCGCTACCGCTCGCGGTTCTGACACGATTCGTGGCGACTCTCACATTTAATTACACCCGTCGTGAAAGGTGCGCCGTTCGAGCTCTCGATCCTGAGTAACGAATCACTCG
>QHXG01000013.1 GCA_003222845.1 Acidobacteriota bacterium
AGCAGTGGTGCTGAAGGTAGTCGAATCAAAGCTCGAGTAAAGGTGGCGAATGGATTTTCTAATCTCAGGCCAGCACGTCAATCCGATTTATTTGATGATTTTGGGATTCGTGGTCGGAGTCTTCGGCGGCTTCTTCGGTGTGGGCGGCAGCTTTATCGCCGGCCCCGGCTTGTTTGCCGCGGGCGTCCCGATGAATTTCGTGGTCGGCACCGACCTGGCGCATATCGTCGGCAAGTCGATCGTCGCCACCCGAAAGCATTTCATTCGCGGCAATGTGGATATGAAGCTGGGACTGATAATGGCTGGCGGCACGATTGCCGGCACTGAAGTGGGAGCCCAGGCCATCGAGTATCTCAAAAGGCTTGGACAGGTGAATAAGGTCGTCGGGATTTTCTTCATCGGGGTTCTATTGTCGATTTCCGCCTTCATGGCTTGGGAGAGTTGGCTCACGCTGAAGATGAAAAAAAAGGGCGCCAAGCTTCGAAAAAGAAAAGCCGACCAATCAGCCATCAGTAATTTCTCCGCCAGAATTCAGCGCCTCAATCTGCCGCCGATGATCAAACTGTCGGCGTCAGGTATCAAACAGATATCGCTTTGGGTCGTCATCGCAGTGGCCTTCGTCGGCGGGGTCTTCGCGGGCTTTCTTGGCGGCGGCGCCGGCTACATACGCATGCCGTCGCTGGTTTACATCCTCGGAGTGCCGACGCACGTGGCCGTGGGAACAGATTTGTTCGAAATCATAATCTCAGCCAGTTATGGAACGCTGACGCATGCCATCAAGGGAAATGTCGACATCCTGATCGCGTTGGTGATGCACACCGGCGCGGCTGTCGGAGCGCAGATTGGAGTTACGTTGACACAGTACTTTGGCGGCCCACGGATCAGAATGGCTTTCGTGCCGCTGCCGCTGATTGGCGCGGCCTTGATTGTTTATGGGTTGGTCACCGGAACCCAACTGAAATGAATGAGCGCTGGTGTCAGTACCGCGAGCGGTAGCGACCGGCCCGAACGATCGCGTTACAGAACCGGGAGCGGTAGCGACCGGATCAAACGATCGCGTTGCCCATGAATTAGATTAGGACCAGCGGTTACTGAGTAGCGACCGGATCATGAAAATACTCATTTGCACGGATGGATCGGATCAGGCTGAGAATGCGATTCGCTTTGGCGGCTTGATCGCCTCAGCGTGCGAAGCCGAAACAACGCTGCTCGGTATTACTGAAGACGAGGGGAACAAGGACGAAATCTTCGATTCGCTAAAGCGCGGACAGCAACTGCTGAAAGATCTGAAAGTGAAGGCCGAGGCGACCAGCAAAGTCGGCGAGCCCATCAAGGAAATCGTCAAACGTACTGCGGACGCTGATTACGATCTGGTGGTAATCGGCGCGACGCGTAAAGGCGCCCGCGGGCCCTTCCTGATGTCGGCAAAGGCCTACAAGATCGTCAAGGAAGTCGAGCCGCCGGTGCTGGTGGTACTGGGCAAGCGCAAAGATCTAAAGCGGATTCTGATTTGCAGCGGCGATCAAAAGCGCTTCGACAGGGCCGTAGAATTTACCGCCAGGATCGCAAAGGCCGCTGGCGCAAGCGTCACGCTCTTCCACGTTTTGATCGAGCCGCCGCTGCTTTACGCCGATCTCATTCGCATGGAAGAAGACGTCGACCTGTTGCTCGAGTCAAATTCCACGCTGGCCAACAAGCTCAAGGACGAGAAAAAGATTCTGGACAAAATGGAGGTCGATAATCAGATTCGACTCAGTCACGGACATATCACCAACAAGATTATCAAAGAGGTTCGCGGAGAAGATTACGATTTGGTAGTTGGCGGATCGTCCCGTCATTCCGGCAAGCTGCAAAGTTACTTCATCGGCAACATCACCCGCCAAATCCTAAATCGCGCCGATCGTCCCGTATTGGTCGTCCGCACCGATGAAGGACTCGAAATAGGACGCCGGCTGCAACAAGTCGTCTCAAAAATTACCGACGCGTTCGCAAAGAGCGATAAGGACTCTCAGAAGAAATGATTCGTGCGGGAACGCAAAGTCTCGCCGGTCGCAAAGCCCAGGGTCACTCTCCTAGTGGGGATTGTCTTCTCTGCGTCCCAATCCATATCAAGCTATTTTGCGGTATTATAGAGCCGTTTCGACAGATACTTAGAATATTAGACGGCGCTAAAAAACAGCGGGCTTTGCGCGATGGAGTTGACTATCCGTTCATCCACGCCAGAGGATGCTGAGATTGTTGCGGCTCTCGGGCGCGAATTCGTCGAATACCTATGCTCCCTCGGCGACCCCGACCCGCGGAGTCTCACGGCTGAGGACTACCTGCGTGACGGCTTCGGCGAGCAGGCCGCCTTCTCAGGGCTCATCGCGGAACTCAACGGGCAGGCGGTCGGCTATCTGCTCTACCACCAGGGGTACGATGTTGATCGCGGCGGTCGGATTCTCTACGTCATCGATCTGTTCGTGCGCGAGGGTGCACGCCGTCACGGTGCTGGCCGTGCCCTCATGGAGGCAGCTGCGGAGATCTGCCACCGACTCGGCGGCCGCGAACTCTTCTGGTCCGTGTACGCGCCGAACACGATGGCGCAGGTCTTCTACGAGCGCCTCGGGGCCAAATACACCAAGGATCTGAAGTTCATGCATTGGCTGGTCGCGACTCACTGAGCCTCCTGCAAGAGCCGGAGCGCCGTCTAACCACCCGCTGGAGCGGACGCGGTAAACCGCGCCGCTCAGCTTCGTCCGTTAGACGGCTCGCATCTTGAAAGGTTACAGAGAAAAGTACGAAAGAATAATGTTCTCAATCCGGGAAGCTGTTAAGGGTGACGTTGAGTCAATCCGTTCGTTTGATCGGGTAGCGCACGCTGATGCCGAACGCAGTAATTTTATTGAACGCTCCATTGCCGAAGGAAATTGCTTTGTCATCGCTGCTGATAATGAAAACAGTCTCGTAGCTTATGGAGTATTGGAATATTCTTTTTACAACTACGGATTTATTTCCATGCTCTATGTTGACGCAAATCATCGGCGGCAAAGGTACGGAGCAGCTCTGATGAACCACCTGGAATCAATGTGCCGAACCGGAAAGATATTTACCTCGACCAATCTTTCAAATGTTCTGATGCAGTCGCTCTTATCGAACCTTGGATATAAACTGAGCGGTGTCATTCATAATTTGGATGAAGATGATCCGGAGTTGGTATATTGCAAAGTGTTGCGCGAAACCGCCGTCTAATTCGTTGGACGCGAGCGGCGGTAGCGCCTTTCGCAACTAACTCGTTGTGGCGAAGGGTGCTTTGATTCGCGCCGCTGCGTCAACTCAACCGTTATGTGGCTTTCGAATATGCTTGGACGCAGCGCTAACACATAACAAGTATGATCACAAGGTTATCTGATGTGACAGGTATTGTGCGCCGAACTATTGATGACCCCCGACGGTCCCTTCCAGCAGTATTGAAATTGGCGAGTAGTAAGGATTGGAAAGAGCGTGAGGTGGCGGCAACCATTCTGGTTGAGGCCAGCAAGAAAAAGCCAAGGGAGATTGTCGCAGAGATGATTCTTTGGGCTGGCCATACTGATCCGAACGTGAGAAGAGCCGCGAGCGAAGGCTTGAGAGATGTTGCTCGCAAAACGCCGGAGCTGGTATTACCCGTGATTGCCAAGCTCAAAGCCGACCGGGATCTTTATGTTAAGAAGTCGGTGGCGAATGTGCTCAGGAATGCCGGGAATTATCACCCTGAATATGTATTGAAGATTTGCGAGGAATGGGCTCAGGGAGGGAATTCTCACACTGCCTGGATTATCAAAGACGGACTGAGGAAACTCAGAGCAAAACATCCAGAAGAAGTAGAAACGATAGTTGCTTTTGCCAATCAACGGGCCACATAACAACTCGATTCGACTTGAGGGCTGGAAGCCTCCTTCTCAACTTGTCTCATGAATCGAGGTTGTTGATAATCGCCGCGCCAAATCAACTGTCTCCGACGCTCAGAATCAATTATTGATGAACGACAACGACCACGTGCTGCGCGTACCGCGTAACCGCGAAGAATGGCGTGCATATCATGCGATTCGCCGCCAGGTGCTTTTTGAAAATCGAGGCGTGGTTGGTCTCTACATCGAGAATCATCCTGATGAGTTCGCCCCCGGGCATCACCCGTTGGTCCTTATCTACAATGGGGCGCCAATTGGCGTGATCCGCGTTGACATAAGCGGTCGCGTGGCGTGGTTTCGCAGGGTTGCGGTGTGCGATGCCTTGCAGAGATGTGGTCATGGCCGAACTCTCCTCCGGCTGGCGGAAGCGCTGGCGCGCAGAGAAGGCTGTCACGAAGTTCGCTCCAATGTGGCTGCTGACGCGGTTGGGTTCTACGAACGATGCGGCTATTCACGAGATCTCTCGACGCCGGCAGAAATCGGAAGTGTTCCGATGCTCAAAACGTTAGTCCTCCCCTCCCTATTGCCTCAGCTATCCTAGCTGGCATATACTCTGCAACGGATTTCTCAATCCATATTATTTATCACGCAATCTATAAGGTAGCTGCTAATTAACGGCAGCTCGATCCAGGGGACAAGCGCAGAAATTGCAGCCCGACGTATTGGGTTCAGAAGCCCGGTTGGGTGTGTTTCTAAATAAGGAGGACAACATGAAAAGGATTGCTATTGGTTTGGTGTCTCTTGCGTTGATTACCATCCCAGCTTACCTCACCGCGACGAGCCAACCTGCTCAAGTCAGATGCAGCCTGACCGAGGCCAACTCGCCAAGCGTTCGTGGCCTTCGATTAGGCATGACTGCTGAACAGGTAATTGCCTTATTCCCGGGTAGCGCTAAGAACAAGGAGATGAAAACTGCACTCGATAAAGCGAGGTCGACTACCGGCAGTGAGACTGTCTATCTATCGTTCGACTCATCCACGAGCGCCAATAAAGAGAAGTTCGCCGACGTTGGCTCGATCTCAGTGGGTTTCTACAAGACTCGAGTCAAGGACCTAGACGTAGAGTATGTTGGCACGAGCTGGACGACTGTCGATGAGTGGGTGGCAAAGCTGTCGGAGACATTCAAGCTTCCCGGTCTGGAAGCATGGGTGGTGGGGCCAAGCGAGAATCCCAACAAAGTACTGAAGTGCAATGGGATTGAGATTGAAGCGGCAACACAGGGTGGAGGCGCATCGATCAGAATACGGGATACGGAATATTCCATGCGCGAGGGTACAAATGCCGGAGAAGAGGGGAAGCGGCGTGCGTTCAAGCCCTGAGTAGTCGAATCGGCCGATGATCTCTTAAACGCGAGAGAGACTGTGGTATCAGAGATCAATCGTCTCTGACTACTCCTCATCTTTCAAATACCACGGCGTATTAATCACGACGGTGCGCTCATCGCCTTGCAGGTACAACAGAGCCTTCAATCCGGCGCCGCGTTGGTTGTGGAGCAGAGATTCGTACCAGTGTGGCTCGACTAACTCGGGAATAATTACGGCGACCAGCTGATCGGGGTTCTCTTCCTTCGTCTTGTTGACGAAATCAAGAATCGGATCATAGATCTGCCGGTAAGGCGACTTGATTATCTCAAGGCGTGGCTCGCAGCAATTGGCTTCACGTGCAGGCTTCACAACTTTCTCGTCCCAGAGTTTGCGCAGACGCTCCTGATTCCTCTGCCCGGTGCTGACGTGCACCGCGGTGACGTCGTCGGATAGCAGCAAACCGAAACGCAAGGCCCTTTCGGCAACTCGATTCCAGCCATCGATGGGAATGATCACCACCGGGTGCTTCAGTTCTCTCGCTTTCAGTTCCACCGGCCGCTCGACCTCGCGAGCGATCCATCGATAATGATGGCGGATTCGCTGGAACAAGATCATCAGTCCGGGGATGATGATGAGAGTGACCCACGCGCCTTCGATAAATTTGGCGACGATGATAATCACGAGTGCGATTCCCGTCGCGGTGGCCCCGACCCCATTGATTACCAATGATGTGCGCGCGCCCCGGCCGCCCTTCTTCCGCCAATGAAAAACCATGCCCGCCTGCGAAAACGTGAACGCGCCAAATGCGCCGACGGCGAACAACGGAATCAGTCTTTCAGTAATGCCTCCAAAGGCAATGAGAATCGCGGCGGACAGGATTGCCAAAACACAGATGCCGATGGAAAAGACTAGTCGTCGTCCGCGCTCAGCAAACGCATGCGGCAGGAAGCTGTCCTCAGCCAGCAGCCGGCAGACGCGTGGAAAACCGGCAAAGCTGGTATTCGCCGAAAAGGTTAGAATGGTGAGGATGCTCGCGATCGCCACGTAATAGAAAACGCCGCGCCCAGCAACCGCCGCGACCATTTGCGACAGAATCGTTTGATAACCAAGCTGTTGCTGGTCCATCGCGCCGATCTGGTAGGTCCGGCAAAGGTACGCCACGCCGAGCAGCAGCAAACCGAGCACTACTACGATGACCGTCAAACTGCGGCGAGCGTTTTGAACTTTCGGTTTACTGAACAAGGGAACACCGTTGCTCACCGCCTCGACGCCGGTCATCGCGGTGCAGCCATTCGCGAAAGCGCGCAGCAGAAGCCAGGCGCTCACCGCCTGACTCGCTTCGCGAATTGGCGTCGGCGACGCGATCGGTTGCGGCGAACCGCCGCTTTGCCAAACGCGAAAGACACCGATGACTATCGCAGCCGCGATACATGCTACGAACGCGAACATGGGCCACTGGAAAGTCAATCCGGATTCGCGCACGCCTCGCAGGTTTACGATTGTCAGAATCGCAAGGACAAGCAGGCACAGCGTGAGTGTGTAGCGATGCAGCATCGGAACGGCGGAGACTACGGCTGCTACGCCCGCTGAAATTCCTACCGCTACGTTGAGCAGGTAGTCCAAGAGCAGTGCCGCCGCTGCCAATAATCCCGCGCGCGTGCCAAGGTTTTCCTTGGCAACAATGTACGCGCCGCCACCACTGGGATATGCAGCGATTGTCTGTCGATACGAGAAGTACAGCATGAAGAGCAGCGCTAGGATTGCGATCATAATTAGCGGCAAGTAATGCAATCCGATCACGCCGACGGGCACAAGGATCGTGAGGGCCGCTTCAGGACCGTATGCCGTCGAGGACAACGCGTCCAAGCCGAGCACCGAGACGCCAGTCACGACGCCGAGTTCTTCTCGCGCGCTTTCCGACGAGCGCAACGGTCGTCCCAGGATTTTGTCGAGCAGTGACATGATGTAGTGCAAACTGTCAGTTTGCGTCTTTGAATCGAACCGTTAGAAAGCCCAACCGAGTAGTGGCACAATTCTAATCCAGTTGCGTGACCTTGTGCCGTCAGAAATATTTATGGTCATCGCGACCTGACTCACGTTCAGCCCATTCATCAGCTACAGATGTTGCGCTCCTCCAGAGCTTGGTCTCTCATTACGCGGTCGCGGTCTATAGACATCTCGCCGCTCCGCGGCTGCCGCACGCAACTTTATCATGCGCGCAAACTAGCAGTTTGCGCTACGCACAGCAAGAATCATGGTCATTGATTGCTATCCAGGCGAACAGGTGAAAGGCTCGAAGAAAGCAAACAAATCGTTAGTAAATCGTGTTCTTTCTCGCGCTGAATGGAATTGTGATTGTTGGCATTAATCGCGTCATGCCAAAACAAGCATCATTGAAAGAATACAAGTCCAAGCGAGACTTTCGGCACTCGCCTGAGCCGTCGGGCAAGAAGAAAAAGAAGGCGAGCCGGCGGCCAATCTTCGTCATTCAAAAACATGACGCACGAAATCTGCACTACGATTTTCGGCTCGAGGTGGACGGCGTGTTGAAATCGTGGGCCATCCCGAAGGGCCCATCAACCGATCCCCGCGTCAAGCGGGCGGCTTTTACGACCGAAGATCATCCACTTGATTACGCCAAGTTCGAAGGGGTTATTCCAAAAGGTGAATATGGCGCCGGTGCCGTGATGGTTTGGGACAAAGGCACATATCGGAACATTACTGAGAAAGATGACGAGAATGTTCCGATCGAGAAAGCGTTCGACAAAGGCCACGCGAACGTTTGGCTGAAGGGAAAGAAATTGAAAGGCGGTTATTCGTTCACCCGCATCGCGAAGGGAAAGAAAGAACGGTGGCTACTGGTCAAGATGAAAGATGATGAGGCGGACGCGCGTCGCAAGCCGGTTAAGAGCGAGCCGGACTCGGTGCTCAGCAAACGAAGTCTGAAAGAGATCGCGAAGGAAGAGAAGGAATGAAGAGCGCGGAAAGCCGATCGTGAGGAAGGGTTGTAAACCAATCGCAAACCGACCATGAAAGATCCATTCAAAGATCTTCCCGATGAGCTCCGAAAGAAACTCAAGAAGAAACGCCAAGCATCCTGGACTGCGCCGATGTTGGCTACGCTTACGGACGATATCTTCTCGGATGAAGAATGGATCTTCGAAAAGAAGTTAGACGGCGAGCGGGTCCTAACGTTTCGCCGCGGTAAGAGGGTGCGTCTGATGTCGCGCAATCAAAAGAGGATCAACGATTCATATCCTGAGTTGGCCGAAGCGCTCGCAAAACAATCGGTTGACGATTTCATCGTCGATGGCGAAGTCGTGGCCTTCAAAGGAAACATCACGAGCTTCTCGCGCCTGCAAGCTCGCATGAAGTTGAGTGATCCTGAAAAGGCGAGAAGGAGTGGCGTCGTGGTCTATTACTATCTTTTCGACCTGCTGCACGCGAATGGACACGACACGACGCAACTTCCTCTGCGCGAACGCAAGAAACTGCTCAAGAAAATTATCTCCTTCAAAGATCCGCTGCGTTTTAGCGCGCATTGGAACGAGCGGGGTGAAGAATACTTCAAAGAGGCTTGCAAACAAGGCCTGGAAGGTCTGATCGCCAAACATGCTGACAGTGAGTACGTCCACAAGCGCTCGACCAATTGGCTGAAGTTCAAATGTAGCAACGCGCAGGAGATGGTCATCGGTGGATACACTGAGCCACAGGGTAGCCGTGTCGGTTTTGGCGCGTTATTGATTGGTTACTACAAAGACGATGAGCTTCAGTATGCCGGAATGGTTGGCACGGGTTACGACACAAAGACTCTACGCGAGCTGAGCGAGAAGCTAAAGAAAATCGAACGCGAGAAGCCTCCGTTTGCCGGCGATAGTTTGCCGAAGAAAGGCGTGCACTGGGTAAAGCCAAAGCTGGTGGCGCAAGTTGCATTTACCGAATGGACACGGCATGGCAAGTTGCGCCACCCGCGATTCGAAGGGTTGCGGCGCGATAAGCCAGCGAAGAAAGTTGTACGCGAGCAAGACTGAATGCTTTAACCGCAGAGGGAGGGGAGGTTTTCGCAGAGGGCGTGGAGGAAAACTCTCTGCGTTCCTCTGCAAAAACCTCTGCGACCTCTGCGGTTAAGAAACTTCCAGGGATTCTATGTCAAAGCGTAGGTTCGGCCGCTACACGGTCGAAACATCCAACGAAGAAAAACTCTTCTTCCCCGATGAGAAGATCAGCAAAGGCGATCTGATCGATTATTACCAGAAGATTGCTGAAAAGCTCGTGCCTTGCGTGAAAGAGCGCCCGTTGGTGATGAAGCGCTATCCTGACGGAATCAAAGGCGAATCGTTCTTTCAAAAAGAGATTGGCGATTATTTTCCTGATTGGATCGAGCGCGTGAAGGTTAAGAAGAAAGGTGGCACGGTCACTCACGTTCAATGCGATAACGCAGCGACGCTTGTGTATTTGGCTAATCAGGCTTGCATCGAGCTGCATCCGTGGCTCAGCCGGTCGGACAAGTTGCATTATCCCGATCAGTTAATAATCGATCTCGATCCTTCCGGTGACGATTTTAGCCAAGCAGTGTTTGGGGCAAGAGTCTTGAAAGAACTGTTTGATGAACTGGATCTGAAGGCTTTTCTCAAGACGACGGGCTCGCGCGGCCTTCATGTGTTAGTGCCGCTCGATCGCCGCGCCAACTTCGACAAGGTGCGCGAGTTTGCGCAAGACACGGCGAAGCTGCTGGCCCAGCGCCATTCGGACAAACTCACCATCGAAGCGCGCAAAGCCAAACGACGAGGCCGGCTCTTGATCGACACAGCGCGCAATGCCTATGCTCAGACGGCCGTTGCGCCTTACGCCGTGCGAGCGAAGCCAGGCGCCCCGGTTGCGACTCCGCTTGATTGGGATGAGCTTGGTAACAAGAAACTGAATTCGCAGAGCTACAACGTTAGGAACATTTTCCGGCGGCTGGGTCGAAAGACTGATCCGTGGAAAGACTTGCCGCGATTGGGGCGTTCGTTGAAGGAAGCACGTCGTCGCTTGGACGCAATACTGGAAAAGTAGCACGCAGACTTCAGTCTGTGAATCTATCGAACTAATCAATCACAGACTAAATTCTGTGCTACATCGCAAGAGATGAAAGCAATCGTTGGATTCGTTCTCGTGGGCGTTGGGGCGATGAACTCGCCGCGCTATGCCCCCGCTGGTTTGCTGGTCAAATACAAGAATCAGCGCATCACAAAGAAACTCCCCGCGCTGCAATGTTCATGAATCCGTCCAACAAGGGCAGGTTTTATCACGACGGCCGGTTTGCTACACTGCTGGACGTTGTCAATCACTACAACGTTCACTTTAACCTGGGATTGACCAACCGAGAGAAACTCGATCTGGTTGAATACTTGAAATCGTTGCCAAGCCCAGATTGAAGTCCTGAGCCAGCATAAGCGGAGGTCTGAAGATGCCACTGAGTTTTGCTAGCGACATTCGTCCGTTATTTCGTGACCGGCCGGACGTGGCCACGATGAAGAACATGGGACTTGATCTCTCGTCCTACGAGGATGTGAAGGCGAAAGCCGAAGCGATTTACTCGCGGCTGGAAGATGGCAGCATGCCCTGCGATGAATCGTGGCCGAAAGAGCGTGTCGCCACGTTTAAGCGTTGGATAGATGAGGGGATGGAACCGTAAAAGGTCCGCCTCGCTTCGATGAGTGCCATTGGCGCGTCCGACTGGCGCACCCGTTGAGCCTCAAAATGCGGTATTATGCCGAGCGCTAAGACCCAACTTAAGAGGCGTGAAGAGATCGCCGAAGGAACCATGGCTTTCTACTTTGAAAGACCCGAAGGGTTTCAATTCAAAGCGGGCCAATATCTGACTCTCGCGCTAATCGATCCATCTGAGACCGATGCGGAAGGAAGCACGAGAAATTTTTCGATCGCCAGCGCGCCTGATGAAGATGATTTGATGATCGCGACGCGGATGCGCGACACTGCGTTCAAGCGAGTCTTGAAGCAGATGGCGCTGAAAAACGAGTTGAAGATCTCCGGGCCGTTTGGTTCTTTTAGGTTGCACGGAGATGAATCGCGGCCCGCAGTTTTTCTAACCGGCGGCATCGGTATCACGCCGTTCCGAAGCATTGTGGTGCATGCTGCGCGAAACAATCTGCCGCACCAGTTGTTTCTCTTCTATTCGAACCGGCGGCCCGAGGACGCGGCTTTCCTGGATGAGCTCCAGCAACTTGAAGAAGAGAATCCTAATTTCAAATTGACCGTCACGATGACCCAATCGGAGAAATCGCGCCACCCATGGAAGGGCAAGACTGGTTACATCAACAGAGAAATGCTCGCCGAAGCAGTTTCGGACTTGCGCACACCGATTTACTACAGCGCTGGTCCGCCCGAAATGGTTGCAGCAATGCGAAAGATGCTCGAAGATATCGGTGTCAGCGAAAGCGATATCCGAACTGAGGACTTTGCCGGTTACTAACAGTCTCTTCGTAGGTAGCTGTCGCCTCCGAGTACGTTAAGCCCTCTCGCGCGTCCGGTTCCGGTTCACGCGAGCCCTCGCTGATGAACGCGTGTTGAGATTCAAAGATTGGCCGAGCAATTGCAATGACGACTTCTGCTCTTTGTCACGGAAGGTAAGGAAAAGATTACGATGAATACCGTTTTGGGTGCGTCGGGTCAGATCAGTGCAGGCTTAATTGTCCTGCTGGTAATCCTGGCGCTCTGGTCAACAGTTTGGAAAGGTCTGGCTTTGTGGAAAGCAGCTCGGCTCAGGCAGACGTTGTGGTTCGTGGTCTTGCTGGTGATCAATACGGCCGGCGTACTCGAGATTTTGTATATCTACATTTTTTCAAAGAGGCGAGCTGGGTCAATAGCTCGTGCTTGAGCAAACGATTCGATCGGCCAGCGGACACAAACAAAACATATAAAGCCTAAGGAGGAACAATCATGTCAGTAGCTCGGGTTACGGAAATCAGTTCGGTTTCGGAAAAGAGTTTTGAAGATGCGGTCGAGCAAGGCATCGCGCGCGCATCGGAAACGTTGCACGGAATTCGCGGCGCTTGGGTTAAAGAACAGGAAGTGGAAGTCGACGACGGCAAGATCGTCGGCTACAAGGTGATCATGAAATTGACGTTTGTGCTTGATGCAGAGCGGGGAAGGTCCGCGGGCGCAAGATAGTTTGTCTCGCTCTTAAGCAAATCACAGCGGGTGGTTGTGCTCAGTCTCAATCGGCAGACCGGCATCGATCCAATCCTGCTTTCCTTCGGCGTAGTCGCGAACGTTTGCGTAACCCATGGCCGCCAATTCACGGGCAGCCTCCTCCGACGCATGTCAACTCGGCTTCGCGCAGTAGACAACTATATCCGCATTCTTGTCAGGCAAAAGCGTAGGCGCTAACTCTTTCACTCGATCCGGTGGTAGATTGATCGCGCCGGGTAGGTGCGCGTGATGGAAGGCCGTCTCGGCAAGTGTTTCGACCAGTTGGAAATCATCACGGCGATCAATCTTCTCTTTCAATTCTTCTCTGGAAATGGTTTTGACCATTAGCTTGCTCCCTTCGATTCTTCGATAAGTATAACGCTACAGCACAGGTTTCGGCCCACGAATCCCGACTGCGACTATCGTTCAACGTTTTGAGCGTCGTGTCAGAACCGCGAGCGGTAGCGACC
>QHXG01000559.1 GCA_003222845.1 Acidobacteriota bacterium
CCAACAGATGACGATTTCGTATTTATGCATCCAATCTCGCCCCGAGCTTCTCTTTCAAAATCACTGACCACACCTCTCTAGTTGTGGGCTTCATAGACGACTTCACCGCGCTCAAGGATGTCGCACATGAACGTGTCGCCCATCGCGAGCCGCTGCGATACCTGTTGCGGAGTCCGGACTAATAGGTCGAGCGCCACCGGCGTGTCGATCCGGCTTCTGATCTCGACGGCTTGCCTATTCGGTCTTCCCTTGAAGGGCATTACGATAAGCAAGTCAACATCGGAATCCCAGCTTGGCTTACCGTGAGCGTAGGAGCCAAACAAAATGATCTTCGTCGGGTGAAACTCACGCGCGATCTGCTCAGAGAGATCCTTAATTTCCTTTTGAGTGGCCCTCCGAATCGCTTTCATGGCAGACATTATACTCCGAGTGCTTGGAGTTTTCCGCGCTGATGCGCGCTAGATCACCGTCGTTACAATCTCGCGAATGCTGCGCTGCAAATCGCGGTCGTCAGTGATGGGTGAGCACATCGCGACTTCGGCGGCGCGGGTTGGCGGGATGCCGTGGGCGATTAGACTCCTTCTTCCAAGCCATGGCCTCGGAGGTTGCGCACTTTCTGTCCTATCAGCACCAGATCACGCGCCGAGCCTTCATCGATGCCGCCTTCACGGGCGACGATCTCAGCTTCCATTTCAGGCGGGGGGTAATCGAAGTCGATCGCGATGAAGCGTTGCCGGGTTGATTGTTTTAGATCTTTCAAAATCGATTGGTAGCCAGGGTTGTAAGAAACTACCAGCATGAAATCGGACGGCGCTTCGAGAATCGTGCCGCGCTTTTCAATGGGCAGGCGGCGCCGATGATCGGTGAGTGGATGAATGATGACAACCGTGTCTTTGCGCGCTTCGACGACTTCATCGAGATAACAGATGGCGCCGTGTCGCACGGCTGAAGTTAGCGGGCCGTCATGCCACACCGTCTCCTGGCTTTCGATTAGGAATCGGCCAACGAGATCGGTTGACGAAAGATCTTCGTGGCAAGCGACGGTGATGAGAGGTCGTTCGAGCCGCCACGCCATGTGTTCGACAAAACGCGTCTTGCCACAGCCGGTAGGTCCTTTGAGAATCACCGGCAAGCGCGCGGCATGCGCGGCTTGGAACAGATCAATCTCGTGGTCGACGGGCAGGTAATAAGGCTCGTCGGCGATTCGGTATTCTTCGATGGCGCGTTCAGGCATGGTTCCTGGGTACGCACGCCTCCGGCGTGCTTCTCGTCGATAAATTTATCATCGCATCTCACGGGGAGCCAGCACGCCGGAGGTGTGCGTACCCAGGCTACCCAGGCGTCTTCGAGCGCTGCTCCATCGCCAGTCATCAGCTTTTCCACACAGGCGTGCCTTGACCGGATTGTCTTCGATGTACCGCAGCGCATTTTGAAAGTGTCGCTCGTTCCGAATGTAACGATCAAAAGGCTCCCGAGCCCAAAAGCGGCCCGTGCGTCCCAGCAACTTGTTGCATTCGTGCGCAGTGAAACTTTTCCACGAGTGCAGGATCTCGCTCATTTTGAATTCCGCTGCCGGCGTGAAGAGCGCGTGCACGTGATTAGGCATTACGCACCAGGCGTGCAAAGCGTATCGCTGGCCATCGAAATGCAAGAGCGCTGTTTCGACAATCGCAGCCAGGCGATCCTCCCGTAGATAGCATGCGCCGTAACCGCTATCGAGAAAATCCTGAATCCGCTTCCGCCACTCGACATCAGCTTCCTTCTGCGCCATTGCTTGAAGTTCCTCACGCCAGCGGGCCAGCATTGATTGCGGCAGTGAATCAAAGAGGTGAAAGCAGACGTGCTGTGTCACGCCTTTGCCATCAAAGTGCGGGAAGTAGCCGCGCGAATGCCAGCCATCGCGAGCCTGCTCAATCGGGAGGACTAATCGTCCTTTGAATGATTTGGGCATCTGGGTACGCACGCCTCCGGCGTGCTTGTTATGATTAATGGCGATTGGTAATTTATCATAGGTACTTAATGTGAGAAGCACGCCGGAGGCGTGCGTACCCAGGATGAAAATTGCAGTAGCAATGTCAGGCGGGGTGGATTCGTCCGCGGCCGCGGCGCTTTTGAAGGAGCAGGGCCACGAACTGGTCGGCTTTACGATGCAGTTGTGGAACCAGCGCCGCGGTATCAGTGTCGATGAAAATGGCGAGCCTTTGCCGTCGCGTTGCTGCTCGCTGGACGACGTTTACGATGCGCGGCGCGTGGCCGAAGAGCTGGGTTTTCCGTTCTATGTTTTGAATCTCGAACAGGAATTCGAGCGCGATGTCGTGCAGCCTTTCGTCGCCAGTTATCTCAATGGCGAAACGCCGATTCCCTGCGTGGCATGTAACAGCCGTCTGAAGTTTGCATCGCTGGACAAGCTGGCGGCGAGTCTGGGGTGCGAAAAAGTCGCGACCGGACACTACGCGCGGGTTGAATTCGACGCAGCGACGAATCGCTATCGATTGCTGCGGGGATGCGACCCGCGGAAGGACCAGTCATACTTTCTCTGGGAGTTGACGCAGGACCAGCTTTCGCGAGCGTTGTTTCCGCTCGGTGAAATGTCAAAGCCCGAGGCGCGGGACGCCGCGCGCCGAAACGATCTGGCGGTTGCGGAAAAGCGGGAGTCACAGGAAATCTGTTTCGTTCCCGACGGTGATTATGCCGGATTCATCGACCGCTATCTCGCCGCGGAAGCTCAAACTGATCGCTTGCCAGGCGCGGGTGAAATCGTCAACCCGAAAGGCACGGTGATCGGCGCGCACGCCGGCATTCATCATTATACGATCGGACAACGACGCGGCATTGGCATCGCTGATGCGCAGCCTCTCTACGTTATCGGAATCGATGCGAACAGAAACCGCATTATGGTCGGCAAAGAGGAAGAATTGTTAGGCGATGAGTTCATGGCCGCGGGCGTGAACTGGATTGCCCTCGACGACGAGAGCGAAGCTGTTCAAGCCGACGTACGCGTGCGTTATCGTCACACTGCGGCGCCGGCAACGATTACTCCGTTGAGCGACGCTCGTGCTTGCGTAAAATTCGACGAGCCGCAGCGCGCGATCACGCCCGGGCAAGCAACGGTCTTCTACCGCGGCGATGAAGTCATTGGTGGTGGCTGGATTGTGAAATAGCACAGACTTTAAGTTTGTCGTTGCGACCCAACGTGCCTATGATGAAAGCGGGCGACAATCTGTAGTCTGTCAAAACAACTGGTTGTCAACTCGCGAGCGGGATAAATAATGGCTTTGCAGCAAAAGAGGTGATGAAACCTGTGAAGATTGAATTTACGAGTCAGGTGTTCAAAGAAGGAAAAATGTACGTTGCGCACACGCCGGAACTTGATCTCTCTTCCTGTGCTACGACTCAGACTAAGGCCCAGAAGAATCTCATAGAAGCTGTTCGGCTGTTTTTGGAAGAGGCAGAAAAGAAAGGGTCGCTCCATCAAATCCTTGCGGAGGCCGGATTCGTCCGCCGCAACAACAGGCTTGTCGGGCCGCGCTTCGTTCTCACCCAACGAGTAACTCTCCCCCTCTCGCCGACGCATGCCCAAGCTTAGTCCTGTCTCATACAAGTTGCTTGCGTGCGTCTTCGAACGCGACGGTTTCAAGTGCGTGCGTGAGGAAGGAGATCATATGATCTTTATAAAAGCGGGGGTACTGCGTCCCGTTGTGGTTCCAAAATACCGCAGTATCCCCGTATTCATCATCAAAAACAATCTGCGAACCGCTGGGATGAGTCGCGAACGATATTTTGAACTCCTCGGGCAGTGCCTTTCCAGACGCTGAAAGCTTTGCGATGCCCGGCGATTGGTACTGAAGCCTGCGTCCCTCAGTAAAACCTTTTCCGCACCCTGCTCGTACTCACAGTCGGCTAAAATCTCATAAAAACAATAGGAAGAATCACACATGGCAATGTCCAAAACTCGCAAAGTCGTTCTGATTATTTCCGGCATCGTGATCGCATTAGTGTTTGTCTTTCTGCTCGGCATCGCAATTATCGTGTCCGCGATCCGAGGCAACCGGCCGTCGATTCGCGACAACAGCGTGCTCGTGCTGAAGATTTCCGGACCGCTGCCGGATTATGTGCCGGAAGATCCAATTCGAAAATTGTTCGGCGGCCAACCGCAGGATTTGAAGAGCCTGCTCGCGCAAT
>QHXG01000560.1 GCA_003222845.1 Acidobacteriota bacterium
CTTCAGTGCGGAGAGAAGATTGTTAAGGCCGATGTTGGGCGACAACTGACGACGCTGATTGCAAACCTTCGCGAGCGCCCAAGCGAAAGACAATTGCCGTTCCGGTGATTCGATACGTGAAGGCTGTAGCGTAAGGTCCTTTCTCAGCTTACCTTTCCCCTTTTATACTTCGCCCTTGGCACTTTGCTCAATCCGGGCTGGCACATGGATAGTGGGAATTAGAAGCGGAGTTACAGAACCGAGAGCGAACCGGGTCCCCGTCGGCGTGGGGTGGTGGATGCGACCGGTTGCGAGCAATCAACTTTATCGATTGGAAAATCCCGCCTGCCGCAAAAAACTAGGCCGAATTCGATCAGAGGTCTTACACCGATCCTTAATTCTGCGATAAACTGCCTTTATGAGCACGCAAGAACTAATCAACAATGAAGTCGAGAATTTGCCTGAGCCCTTGCAACGCGAGGTTTATGACTTTGCTCACTTCCTTCGGTTGAAATCGAAAGGTGAACTGCAACTATTCCAGGAATTCGAATCGTGGGAAGCGGCGAGTGACGAAGACTTCCTCAAACTTGAACGAAGCATGGTCGAGGTGGAATAGATGGCGCGCGGCGACGTATTGCTTGTAAGTCTCCCGCCAAGTGATCGCCGCGAACAAAGTGGCCGTCGCCCGGCCGTGGCTGTGCAAACCGATCAAGCAGGAGAGCCAATGTTGATGGTCGCTCCTGTTACCTCAAGTCTCGCCGCGCTCCGCTTCGCATTCTCCGTGCGCGTCGAACCTTCCAACGAAAACGGACTCACAACACCTTCCGTCGTTATGGTTTTTCAAATGAGGGCTATCGATAAGGCCCGCATCGTCCGCAAGATTGGGCGGGTGTCGAATGAAGACATGGCTCGCATCGACGCAGAGATCTGGCGAATGCTGCTACCGCCGGCTACTTAAGCGGTTTCACGGCGGAGCCGCGACAGAAAGTAGCCGGTTCGTCCGCGTAGCGGACGCTTGAGAGTAGCCCAGCACTTCAGGCTGGGATCGTCAGCCCAGTCTTATTTTCAAAGCCCGCGAAGCGGGCGACAGAATTTGCGTTCATCGTAGCGCGTGTTTGCTATAATCACGCTCATGAGCACCGACATCCAGGAAATCATCGATCGAGCGCTAAGTCTTCCGCCCGCCGATAAAGCGCTGGTCGTTGATAAGCTTCTATCGAGCCTTGATCAGCCTGACGAAGCGATTGATGCTTTGTGGCGAAAGGAAGTAGAAGATCGCATCAAGGCGTACAACGACGGGAAGCTTAAGTCTGTTTCGCTCGAAGAGGTCCTCGCGAAATACCGCAGCTAAGTAATGGAGATTCGTCTTCTCGACGTAGCTCAGCAAGAACTCGATGAGGCGATCGCGGAACGACTGGAATCCGCCTCCGTTAAGGTTGTATCTTCGGCCAGATTGCCAAACTAGAGATCAGGAAAAAGTAAATGTGTCGAAACATCAAAACCCTGCACAACTTCAAACCACCGGCTAGCGAAGAAGAGATTCGCGCGTCCGCAATTCAGTTTGTGAGAAAGCTTAGTGGTTTCAACAGGCCATCAAAGACAAACGAAGCAGCCTTTAATCACGCCGTTGATGAGGTAACCAGAATCGCTAGCGAACTGCTCGATTCGCTCGTCACCAACGCACCTCCGCGTGATCGCGAAGTCGAACTGGCGAAAGCCCGCGCGCGTACTGCCCTACGCTTTCGGGGGGCGCCGGCGGTGTGAATGGCCTGTAGTTTCATCCGGCAACTACTCCAATTCAAAAGTCTTCCGCTGCCATTAGCTCCGTGCTAATATGCCGATGGCGCAACAGAGTCCCGATTGCACTGTTGCAACGACCGACTTCGAGTTCTCACCTCTTCTTCATTCTTGCGAATCCACGGCGTTACTTCTCCTCGCCCCTACAGAAAGGAAATAAGCTCATGGACAATCTATCCTCGTATGAACATCGCAGCGTTCTCGAATCAACTCCCTCAGCGAACTGCCATAGCATGACCGCGTTCTCTCCCCAGGCCCTCGCTCGGGAGCCACACGGAAAATCGCTGCGATGGTTAGTCGTCGCCTTAGTGATTCTGTTTTTGATTAGCGGCGGATGGGGAGCCGTGACCGCCTTCAAATATGCGCGGGCAAGTCTCGGCAACTGGCGGCAGCAGTTACAAGCGCGCGATGCCAGCAGCAATCCCCTGGCTGGAGATCTGCCACCGGTTAAAAAAGACTTTTACGGCACGCTCGCCGGTTTGAAGATCGTCGGAGTGACGCCTGACAGTCCGGCCGCGCGGGCTGGCCTGAAGTTTGGCGACATATTGGTAGCCTACAACCGGCGTCCGGTTTCAAATCAGGATGAGATTTCCGCCGCGATGGATTACGAGCAGGAGCAATACAGCCGAACCGGCAAACCGGCGACGGTGGAACTGACGCTTTATCGCGATGGCGATATGGCGCTTAAGACTTTGCGCGTGCCCACAGGGCGCCTTGGTATCTATACACGCGAATGGACTTTCGCTTACGCCTTCGTCGACGATGCCATCATGCAACGTAACGACTACGCGGAAGCCGAGAGATACGCCAATCAAGCCGAAGCGTCCGGACAATACACCGCCGATCAACTTTTGCATATGCGCGTGTTCTGCGTGAACAACGAAAGAGACGGCGAGGCGATTCGTCAAAGTCAGGTGGACGACCTTTATCAGAAGTCGCCGACTGACAAAGTAACGTTGTTTGGTAACTATGACCTGCTCTACAACAAGCGCTTTCGTGCGGCCGCGGCCGTCTTTGAACGCTATCTGAAGATCAGGAAAGTCGATGTTTCAACCGAACTGAACCTCGCGGCTTGCTACGTCGAGCTTGATAGATACGACGATGCCGATGCATTGCTAAAAAAAGTTCTGGCCCGGCCCAACGGCGACAAGAATGCGCCAAGCGAGTATGGACTCAGCGTGC
>QHXG01000561.1 GCA_003222845.1 Acidobacteriota bacterium
CCGATGCCAATCTGATTTATGTGCCTCTTGTCAGCGGCGTGTTGGTTTCCCTCAGTGTCGCCGATGGGAAGCTGAGTTGGAAGGCCGAAACCGGAGGTGAGTTCTCGGCGGCGCCGGCGGTCGATGAACGCAGCGTCTTCGCGGCTGGTCAATTCGGCGAACCGGATGGTCATGTTCACGGAACGCTTCGGGCGTTGAGCAAACCGACTGGCGTGACTCTGTGGATGAGGACTCTGCCAGCGCCACTCAAGGGGAGCCTCGTCGCCAACGACCATGCTTTATTCGCGGGCAGCGTCGATGGTCGGGTATACGCCTTTGACAAACGAACCGGATTGACGCTGTGGATAACTCAATTTGCTGAAGGATTCTCGAGCCAGCCCGCTCTATCGAATGACACTGCCTATTTCGGCGGTGACAATGGAGGGCTAATGGCTCTCGATCAGAACACTGGTCAACTGTCCTGGTATTATCGTGCGCATGGACCTATTCGTGGGCCAATCGTACTCAACGGCGGCGTTATCTATTTTGGATCGAGCGATGGCTATGTTTATGCGCTAAGCGAATTGCAGCACAAGTTGCTTTGGCGTTGGCGAACCGGCGCAGCCGTGCAATCGGTGGCGGTAGTTGATAGCGGTCTGCTGGCCGCGTCGCTCGATAATTTCGCTTATCTCTTGTCGCGCAGCAAGGGCTCGCTGATTTGGCGACGCCTGCTGCCGGGCCGAATCGCTTCGCAGCCGGTCACCGCGCCGGATGGCGCACTCTTCACCCCACTCTCGAGCGATAGGGCTATCGTGTTAAATGTGCGCGACGGCAAGCCTGCTAACGCGTTGGCGCTGGGCGAAGAGAATAGCAGCAGCGCCGCACCAGTGGCAGCAAATGATTTGGTGCTTATTACTACGACCCATGGGTTATTAGCGTTCGCACGACCCCAACCGAAAGCGCCGGCTGCGCCCAACGACTGAGACATCGCATCAAGGAATTGTTAACGCAGTTCCCTCTCCCTTTGGGAGAGGGCAAGGGTGAGTCTAGCGTACACCCCAAACCTTTACACTCTTCTCTCAAACCATGCGGATCGTGAGAATAATAAAGAGAAGTTTCTTAATCCGCTCTTAGCTAAAGCCCTCACCCTAACCCTCTCCCAATGGGAGAGGGAATCATCTATCAATTCACGGCGGGATTTCACACTTCGCGCATTTCTGCGGAATGTTTCTCAGACGAGCGGCGGAAAATGGAAGTGAGGCCGCGGGAGAGTAAACCGTGGGCCAGATATCCGATGACCAGGGTAAGCAGGACCCAGCGCGAATAGAGATAGATTAAACCGACCAGGGCAATCATCCCGATCACCAGCCGCGCGTTACGCCGGCCGGTGCCCAACGATTTAAAGCTCGTGAAACGCAGGGTGCTGACCATGAGCACGCTGAGAAAGCCCACCAGAACCATCATCAAGGTCGCGAGCAATTCCGCGCGATGGGGCGCATATTTGATCGGCGTCGGAGCAAAGTGAACAATCGCGGCGATCATGCAACCGGCGACGGGAATCGGCAGACCGACGAAACTCTTTTTGTCGACTTTCGGCGTCCCTTCCGCCATCGGTCGCGGGCGCATAGCCTGCACATTGAACCTGGCCAGACGAAACCCTCCGCAAACGACGTACATGAATGACAGAAACCAGGCGAGTTGTCGCCCGTTCAGCCAATCCTGCAAAGCAGTCCCATAGCCCCAGGCGTAGGCCAATACGGCCGGAGCAATCCCGAACGAAACGATGTCGGCCAGCGAGTCGAGTTGAATTCCGATCTCGGTAGTGCTCTTCGTCATGCGCGCGATCCGGCCGTCTATCGCGTCGCACGCAAACGCCAAGCCGATGGCGATGGCCGCGGCGTCAAAACGATTTGCGGCGTCGCTTATCTGTTGCGCCCCACCGATGCCGAGCAACCGGAATCCGCTCATCGTCGCCATCAAGGAGTAGAACCCGGCGAGTATATTCATCGTGGTGAATAACGAAGGTACCAGGTACACGCCCTTTTTCAGACCCTTGTGACCTGATGGCGCCGCGACCGGACCAAAGCGCCTGTTCTGTTGTAAGCGCGGAACACTCATGCTCGAATTCTTCCGACTATGGTTTCTCCACCTCGCACGTGCATGCCTTCACGCACCAGGATTTCAACGGTTGGCGGCAGCAGCAAATCTGTCCGCGATCCAAACTTTATCATGCCAAAGCGTTCTCCGCATTTTACTCTTTCGCCCTTCCGCTTCCAACAGACAATTCGCCGCGCCAGGATGCCGGCAATCTGCGTGCACCTAACAGTCAACGGCTCGCCCTGGATAATTAGCGTGTTCTGCTCGTTCACCAGCCGCGCGTCGGCTTTCGTAGCCATCACAAATCTGCCGGTTTTGTGGGCAATTTCGACGATTTCACCTGCAATCGGCGCGCGGTTGACGTGCACATCCAGGGGGGACAGAAAAATACTGATTAGCGATTCCGGGTTTTCATGCGCGTCAGAAAGTCTAACTATCGTGACCCGCCCATCTGCGGGAGCTACAACGATTCCCGGCTCAGTCGGTATTGAACGATGCGGATCTCTAAAAAAGAAAGCCATGAAGGCGGCCAGCGCCAATAGCGGAATCGCCAGCAACCAATAGCCGAAGAGAAACGGCACGGCAGCCAAAACGATCGGCACAACTACAAATGGAATCCCGTCGCGAACCATGGCTACAGTGTGTCAGAACCGCGAGCGGTAGCGACCGGATCATTTTTCATTTGTCATATCGTTACAGGATCGGAAGAGCCACTGTCCAAGTCATTTTCCATTCCTCGTTTGGCGTCGGGAGTAACTTCCGATTTGTCGCGACGAACTTCCAGGCGTACCACGACTGGGCGTCGAACCAATGACAAATGAAAAATGTCAAATGAAAAATGGAAAATACTCAGTGCCCCACGTTAGCTGTTTTTTCGTGCTGGAGCATCAATGAATACATCTGGTCTTTTATGGCAAGCTTCTTTTTCTTTAACGTAACCTCTTCCAACTGCTCTTCATCGCTCGGATATGCAAGTGCGGACAGTTCGCTCAAACGTTGTTCGTAACGCCCGTGCTCGCGAGCCAGCTCGCGAAACTCGGGGTTACTCGACATCAGTTCTTCCTTAAGGCTGTCCGTCTTCGTCATTTCCATAACAGATAGTCTCCTCTCGAATAATTTGCTTGGAAAGAAATTGCTTGCGGCGTGAAGTGCCCGAGGGTAATGCCTCATGCCGGAGATGTTACTCAATCGAGGGAAGCAAATCAAGGCGCAGTTTGCTCACTGGAAGGCTTACGAGCGGACGCGATCAAGCTGCGGGAGCACTGGTGATACCCAGTAATTGATCGCGAAGTTTCTTTTCAGTCATATGATGTAGAATGCCAAGTTTGAGAGTATTACGAGGCGGTTTTGAAAGATACTTAAGATGGTATGTGTCTT